>JAKPSR010000136.1 GCA_029571425.1 Spirochaetota bacterium
CTCATGCGCCGGCCCTGCTCGATAAGGAGCACCGGCTGCTTTCGCTCGTCGAACACGTACACGAACAGGGAATCGGTCATGTAGGGAAGGAGCGAGGCCTCGAGCGCGGATTCCGTGAACCCGCCGTTGAGCCGGTGCGCCTTGGCGATCATCGGGACGAGGATCGCCTCGAGGTCCTCCTTCTTCTCGCGGTTCCAGTTCATGATCGACGCCTTGATGGCGAGGCCGGTCATGATCGACATGACGACGAGCACGACGAGCGAGGACGCGAGGAGGCCGGAGAAGACCTTCGCGAATATGCCCTTCGGCAAAAAGGCGCTACGTCGCATCGGAACGGTTCCGCGCCCCGGCGAAGCGATACCCGTACCCGCGAACCGTCTCGATCCACACCGACGAGCCGAGCTTCGCGCGGAGGTTCGCTATATGCGTGTCGATCGTGCGCTCAGACCCCTCGAAGAAGTAGTTGAGGCATTCGGACAGAAGCCGCTCGCGCGAGACCACGAGCCCTTCCTGAGCGGCGAGGTACTCCAGTATCTTCCATTCCGCTCCCGTGAGATACTGCTCCTCGGCGTTGACCAGGAGGCGATGGGCGGCGGAGTCGAGCTCGAGCGTGTTCCCGTCGAGCGACCAGGAAGAGGCGTCGCCGCCCTGTCGCGAGGCTTGCGAGTATCGCTTGAGCAGGGCCTGCACCCTGAGCGCGAGCTCCTTCGGCGAAAACGGCTTCACGACGTAGTCGTCGGCCCCCATCTCGAAGCCGAGGATGCGGTCAGACTCGGAGGACTTCGCGGTGAGGAAGATGAGCGGGATGTCGGCGATCTCCTTGATCGCCTTCGCGAGGCTAAGGCCGTTCCCGTCGGGAAGCATGATGTCGAGGATCGCGAGGTCGACGACCCCGCGCCGGACGGTCTCGGCGACGTCCTTGACGCAGCCGAACTCGAGTATCTTGTGGCCGTCGAGCTGAAGGTATCCCGCCGCCGCTTCACGTATAAACGCGTTATCCTCAACGAGCACTATGCACGCCATTTAAAAAACCTCATTCAAAGTAGATGTATTCCCTGAACACGAAGCTTCCCCCCGTCTCGTACCGGCTAACCCAGTTTCCCGTCGCGTCGTACTGGTATTCCGTGCGCGAGCGAAGCGTGCCGTCGGGGCCGAAGGCGCTTTCCTCGATAACCCGACCGTCTGTCCCGCTCGTTCTCTTTACGCGCCTTTTTAGCGACCCGCTCGGCGCGAAGGTCTTGATCGCCGCGAGGTACCCGTCTTCGCCGTACGCGTATTCCTCGCGCTCATAGAGGCCGTTCGCGTCGTACCGCTCCTCCACCGCCTCGCGCCCGCGCGCGTCGTAGAAATACACCACGCGCTTAAGGAGCTTCCCGTCGGAATACAGCGTAAGCCGGACGACGAGGCGCGACTTCTCATCGTATTGAAGAATATCCTCGAGGCTCGCGTTCCCGGCCTTGTCGTATCTCGACTTTCTGGATAGCCGCCCCTTGCCGTCGTACGAGTACACAATGCGGCCTTCGAGGCCGCCCGACGAGTCGAAGGCCGATTCCGCGCTCATCCTTCCGACCTCGTCGTACGAGTACGAATACCGCCAGGCAAGGCGACCGGACGGGTCTATACCCCTGACCTCTACGAGCCGCCCTTCCTTCGAGTACACGAACCGCGTCTCGCTGGTTAAGTCACCAGTGATCCCGTAGTTGCGCTCGGCCGTTGGCTTCCCATCTCGAGCGAAGACGACGCTTCTCCTCAACACGAGAAGCGAGCGTTGGTCCCGCTCGAACTCCATGAACTGGGAAACCTTGCCTCGCAACCCGCTCGAGGTTATTTCCGGAAGCGATGACTCTAGCGGATCGGCCTCCGCCGCCCGCAGAAAAAACACTAGTGCCAATACGAAACACGTTACGCGATACATCACTACTAGTGTACATCTTTCACGTTTTATTTCTAATCATTTTTCACCCGATGCGCCATCCCGGGCGATGGTCGATGCGCGATTCTTTGCGAAATCTTGACAATCCCGGGAAAATTCTTTGACATACCGCGCCTACACTCATGCATGACGAAGGCGGATGCTGTCGCTTCGGCACGACTGAAACGACAACGCTCGCCATAATCTCCAATATCGCGAGTTTACTCGCGGTACGAAACCGAAACAGGGAGTGTACGTATGTATAGAACATGGAAACGAAAATCCCGCGCGTGGTTCGCCATGGCGTCATGTATCGTGGCGTTTGCCCTACAGTCCTGCGCCTCGGTAGAACCGGACCGGGTCAAGCAGGAGGATGGATTCCTGTATGGGTATGGAAAAGGAGCTTCGCCCGAGGAGGCCGAGTTGGAGGCAAAGCGCGACTTGATCGCCAATGCCCTCGAGTCGTCCATGAAAAAGCGCTCAGGCGAATCGCGCCGCGTTCTCGTGACCCCGGAGGCCGCGCGCGGGATTTCCCTTGAGGCGAAGCGCGTCGCCGAGCAGAAGGATTCCGATTCCGCGAGCGTGACGCTTCGCGTTCGCGAGGATGACTGGGTTAAGTACGAGGCTGCCAGGGAAGCTTCCTTGCGCAAGGAATTGTCTCCGGCCCTGGCGCGAGCTACCGATTCCCGCCCCTACGCGGAGCGGATGGCGGACGCGGCCGAGGCTCTCTCAAAGCTCGAGCTCGCGGGCGTTGACGCCCTCCTGACCGTCGAGGACGGTGGCACCATCCTTCTTTCCGACGCGATCGTCGAGTCGCTCGCGAGCCAGTCGAGCTCGATGTCGATCTCGATAACGCCCGCGAACGGGATTCTCGCGGCCGATTCGCCCATTACGGCGAACCTTTCCGATTCCTCGGGCTCTTCGCTCAAGGGCGTTCCCCTCGCGGCCTTCTGGTCGCGCGACGGTAAGCCCGTCTCCGACGAGCCGGTTATCGTGCGAACCGACGCGCAGGGAACGGCGCGCATCCCCGCCCCCGCCGGCGAGGGCGCCTCGTCCGCGTCGATCTCCGTTCGCGTCACCGCGGCCTTTTCAACAGAGGCGAAAGCGGACGCGGGACGAACCGCGAGCCGGCTCTCGTCGATTGACGAGCGGATCTCGGCGGAAGCTACCTACGTGATCGGCGATTCCCTCGCGACTCGCTTTGGCCCCTTCGTCCGCGTCGAGGCCGGTTCGTTCGCCATGGGCGCCGCCGCGGGCGACAAGCGCGCGTCGAAGCGAGAGGCGTCGCGGACCGTTAAGACCGGCGCGTACGAGATAGCGGCGAATCCGGTGACGAACGCGCAATACAAAATGTTCCTTGCCGCGACGGGATACGAAAAAGTCCCTGAATTCCTGGACAACCCGGACTATGCTTTACCGGATCAACCGGTAGTCGGCGTGACGCGCGCGGACGCCGAGGCCTTCGCGGCCTGGCTTTCAAGCGTGATGGGATCGAAGGTCCGGCTTCCCACCGAAGCTGAGTGGGAAAAGGCCGCTAAGGCCGGGCGAAACGTGGTCTTCCCCTGGGGAGACGAGGACGCCGTCGATGGCATCCGGGCGAACTATCGCGGAAACGGGAAATTCAAGGCGCCCTCACCGGTCGGCGCGTTCCCCAACGGGGCGAACCCCTGGGGCATGCACGACATGGCGGGCAACGTGTGGGAACTCGTCGCGCCTACCGCGAACGAGCCGCAGGTCGCGAAGGGCGGGTCCTGGATGGAAGGCCCAAACGACCTGAGGATATCCAATAAGCGGGAAGTCGATCCCGCGAAGACGTACGCGGACGTCGGTTTCCGCGTGGTGATGGAGGTCAAGAAATGATGAAGAGGTTATACGCGAAGGGTATTGCGGTAGCCGTCGCGCTCGCCTTTGCCGCGACGTCGTGCGTGACTACCGGAAAGGGCGGAAGCCCCGACGAGCGCAATATCGAGAACGGTATTCAAGCCTGGAACAAGCGGAATCCCGGCGCGGCGCGGGGGTACTGGGCCGACATCAAGGACCCGAAGGCCCGGAAGAGATATCTCGATTACATCGAGTCCTTCAAGGCGGGAGACGCGGCGCTCTCGGACGCCATGAACGGGAAGAAGCAAACGGAAGCGAAACTACTCGCCGCGTGCGAGAAGGCCCTTGCCTCCTTCTCGTCGCTTGACGAACGGCTTACCCTACCGGGCGGCGTTCGAAAGGACGGCGCGAGCCTTTCCGAGGGGCGCATGCGCGCCCTGCTCGCGGCAGGGAACGGGCTGCGCGCGCGCGACATCGGCAGAAAGTCGGTGAAGGCGTACGGCGAGACCGAAGGCCTCGCGGCCCTCCTTAAGGAAGCCGAGATCGTGGGCGCCTCGCGCGAGCGGGCCGCGAAGGCGGAGTCGCTCGCCCAACAAGGGCGGTCGACGGAGGACTTCGCCGCGAGCCTCGCGTCGTTCGACGCGTCCCTCGAGGCGTATAAAAAGGCCGAGGCCGCGCTCGCCTCGGAGTCGTCGTCCGCAGGCCTCGAGTCGAGCGCCGGCGTCGCGGCCGAGCGTAAGGTACTTCGCCGCGAGACACAGAACGTCTCCGTCGAGCGCGACGGCGCGATACGGGCGCAGGTCTACCATTATAAGGACCGGATCGGCGAGGAATTCGCCCGCGTTCCCGAGAGGGGAAAGGAAGGCGCGATGGGACTCGAGGAGTTGCTCGCGCACCAGGAGTCGGTCAAGACGAACATCGACTCGGTGTACAAGGAGATGATCGCGTTCGCGGGTAACTACCCGGAGAGCATAGGAAAAGACGTGCTCGACGAGGTCGAGGCGAAGAAGCGCGACCTGGATCTCAAGATCG
>JAKPSR010000207.1 GCA_029571425.1 Spirochaetota bacterium
CGGCGATTACCCTCGGGGCAAACTACGGCAGCGCGCCGGCGTCGCGGCGGCGCGGGTTATCGGCCCGCGCGCGTCGCGCCTTTTTAGGTCGCGCGCCCATTTCCCCGCGGACGCCCCCGAGAGAAACAGAGGGACCTACCCCGTCCACGCCCGCATTGGGCTCATATCGCGGCCCTCGATCTCCTATCAGCGAAAGCTCATCCTCGACCGCGTCTCGGGCGACCCGCGTTTCCTGACGGGGTATGTATCACAATCCCGCTTTAACCGAGAGATGCGCGACTCCCGGATATCCTTGAGCCCGTTCGGCTGGGGCGAGCTTTGCCTTCGCGACTTCGAGACCGTTCGCGCCGGGGCGCTGCTGCTGAAGCCCGACATGTCCCATCTGGAGACATGGCCCGACGTGTTCGTCCCGGGCGTTACCTACGCCCCGTTCGGCTGGGACGCCGACAACCTCGTCGAGCGCGCGGCGTATTACCTTGACCACGAGGGGGAGCGGATGGCTGTCGCGCGCGCCGCCCTCGACGCGTACGCCAGCGCCCTTTCCGCGTTGCCCGATCGCTTCTCGAAAATCATGGAGGAAATATGCCGATGAGATACCGATTCCGCGAGGTTCTCGCGTCCCTTCCGCCCGAGAAACGGCGCTCCGACGGGACGGTTTCCCGTTTCCTGCATCGGCCCCTTTCATATCCCGTCGCCTGGGCCCTACTCAACGCGGGCGTCACCCCGAACCAGGCGACCTACGCGAGCGCATTTCTGTGCGTGGCGGGACTCGCGCTCGCCCTCATGCCGGTGCCCGTCGCGCACTGGGCCGCCATCGCCTGCTTTTTCGCCTTCGGAACCCTCGATTGCGCAGACGGGACGATGGCGCGCACGATCCGCGCGAGAGATCCAAGCGCGGGTTCAGGCCCGTGGGGCGAATGGGTCGACGCCCTAGGCGGCTATATCGCCTACGCGACGATCTTGATAGCCCTCGGTCGCTCAGCCGATCTCGTGGCGGCCGGCGGAGTCCCCGGCCCCGCCGGAATGATCCCCCCTGGCTCGTGGACCGTGGTCGGCGCCATCGCCTCGACGGCGAACCTAGTGATGCGCCTCGCGTTCCAGTCGTTTCGCGTGGTCTCCGGCGACTCGGGACGCTCCGGCGTGTCCGGTGAGAAGCGGCTAAGCGAGGAGATCGGGATAACCGGCTGGCTGCAGCCACTGTACGCCGTCGGGCTCGCCACGGGTTTTCTCCCCTACGTGCTCGTGGCCTACGCGGCGGTATTCGTCGGCGGGGGATTCATAACCGTTGCCCGTCTCGCCAAGAAAGCCGGTAAATAGCGCTAAACATAGCGCACTGCGGGAGCAACCATCATCTCCGTCGGGTGTTATATAGCCATGGCCCCCCCATTGTGTTATATTGAGAGGATGAGACGGTTGCTCGCCCTCGCCCTCGCCCTCGCCCTGATCCCGCTTGCTCGCGCGCTCCCGCAAACGTCCGCCGAGCTACGCGGCGCTGACGCTGCCTTTTCCACGGTTTCCGCGTATCTCGATACCCTTCCCATAGCGAAAAACCGCCTCTACGTCCTCACCGTTTCCGAGACGGAATCCCTGATCGACGTCGCCGCCCAGTACCGAATCAACGTTTTCGAGCTGATCGACTGCGCGTACCGCCACCTATCGACCCGCTACCAACGAGTCATGATTACCGGCGACGCCCTTCGTGCAACCCGCGAGCGGTACGACCTCGGCGACGACCGGGTCCTCGCCATATTGCCGATCGATTCCCTCGTCTCGCTCCAAGTCGGCTCACAGATAGTCTCGGGCCAAAACCCCCTCGACATCGTGCTCTCCGCCGAGCTCGAGAAGTACATCGAGATCGGGACGGCGCAGTATAAAACGCACTTCGGCTTCAAGCGCCTCGGTCCCCTTCTGTTCGACGATTCGTACGGGATCACCGTCCGAAAGCTCCTTTTTTCCGCACCCCTCGACCGCCTTGAGCTTTACGCCCCGGGAAAGGGGGCTGTGTACGTCCAGGGTCTTTCGAAACCCAAACGGTGGAACCTAAGAACGATAAAGAGGAAAGCATGAGGGCGGTCGTCTCGGCGAACCTCGCGTGGAACCTCTGCTCGCGGAAGAATCTCTTCGACGCCCTCAAGTCGGAAGGCTACGATGTGTTCGCCGTCGCGACGCCGGACGGCGAGGAGGCCCGCGTCTCACGAGAGCTCGGCGTCGAGTTCATACCGATCGGCACCGATAACAAGGGAACGAACCCGCT
>JAKPSR010000144.1 GCA_029571425.1 Spirochaetota bacterium
CGTCCCCTCTACCTCCTCCCCTCCCCCGAAGCCTACCTGAAGCGACTCCTCGCCGACCACGGCGTGTCCCTGTTCCAAATCTCGAAGTGCTACCGAAACGTCGAGTCCGTCGGCCGCATCCACAGCCCCGAGTTCACCATGCTCGAGTACTACACCGTCGGCGCGAACTACCTCGACTCGATCGCGCTGACCGAAGAGTACCTCCGGCACCTCCGCGCCGCGCTCTGGCCGTCGGGCGGCTCGCCCGCCTGGCTTGAGCCGCCGTTCGAGCGCGTCAGCGTCGACGAGGCCTTCGAGCGCCACGCGGGCTTCCGCCTTTCCGCCTGCCCCGAAAGCGCCGACCTCGCGCGCCGCGCCTGTAGCCTCGGACTCGGCGACGAGGAGACGCTCGCGCGCTGGGCGTGGGATGACCTCTACGAGCTCTTCCTGGTCCACTCCGTCGAGCCAGCCCTCGCCGCGGGCGATCCCGTCTTCCTGACCGACTACCCCGCGCGCGTCCCCTGCCTCGCGGCGGAACGCGGCTCAGAGTGGCGTACCAAGGAACGGTGGGAACTCTACGCCCGCGGCGTCGAGCTCGCGAATTGCTACACCGAGGAGCGCGATCCCGACCGGGTCGCGCGCTACTTCGAGTCGGAGCGGGCCGAAAAGGACCGCACCGCGCGCGTACCCCATCCCGTCCCAAAGGACTTCCCCGAGGTCTGCGCCCGCATGCCGCCGTGCTCCGGGGTCGCGATGGGCCTCGATCGCCTAGTCATGGCCCTCGCCGGTCGAAGCACGATCGACGCCGTGCTTCCCTACCCCCTTTCCCGCTAGCCAAAGGGGCCGATTTCCGCTATGCTGGGCGGGTTACGGCCGTGGGCCCCAAGCGCCAAGCGGTCGGGAAATAGGAGAACAGAAACATGATCAGAGGCGGAGATATCGGAAAGGGCACGGTCCTGCTAAACAAGGGCACCCCCTACCTCGTCGTCGAGCGCGAGTTCGTGAACCCCGGAAAGGGCGCGGCCTTTGCCCGCGTCAAGATGAAGAACCTCCGCGACGGCTCGGTCCTTACCCAGACCATCAAGACCGCGGACACGGTCGAGGACGCGACCGTCGACAGCCACGACGGGCAATACCAGTACAACGACGGCGAGAACTACGTCTTCATGGACACCGAGAGCTTCGAGCAGATCATGGTCTCCGAGGACACGGTCGGCGACAAGAAGAACTACCTTCGCGAGGGCGACGCCTACGAGATCCTGATCTGGGAGAACGAGCCGATCGACGTGAAGATCCCGACGAAGATGGTTTTCGTCGTCGCCGAGAGCGAGAACTACGTGCGCGGCGACACCGTCTCCGGCGCGACCAAGCCCGTCGTCACCGAGACCGGCCTCGTGGTCCGCGTCCCGCTGTTCATCAAGCAGGGCGAGAAGATCATGGTCAACACCGAGACGAACGAGTATCAGGAGCGGGTTAACTCCTAAGGGTTACCCCCGCTCGCTACAAAAAACCCCGCCACAGAGGCGGGGTTTTTTCTTTGCGCAGCGCAGCGCGCGGCGCGCTGCTCAACGCGCAACGCACCAATCGGGCTAGATAAAACGCTTGCGCACGAAAAGACTCGCCAAGTTGCACCACTCAAAGGCGTCCTCCGCGTCGTCGTACCACCCGGCCTTGTGGCAAAAGCTATCCGTGATCCCGACGGAGAAACCGCGCGCGATCGGGACCTCGTAGCTCGCGACCGCGAGCCCCGTCAGGCTATGGCCCTCGGACCCGTCCGGCTTCAGCACCGTCGGCGGCAGCGTATAGAGCCAGTACACGGCGTACTGAAGGCTCACTGCCCCGACGCGGCCCAGGTCCATTCGCGCGTCGACCTTCGCGCAGGCCCCGGTGCCGAAATCGTACATGCGCCGCTGACCGTGGCCCTCCTCCTCCTCCTCGGGCCCGAAGGTGAGGTTAATGTAATCGCTTCCGCCGAGCATCACCCAGGCGAGATGCGCGCGCAGGCTAAAGGTCGCGTCATCACCGACGGAAGACGAACGCTTCACGCCGATCCCGAGCGCGTGCGACGAAAGCCGTATCTCGGGGCCGAGGATGAAATCGTAATGGAGGCTGAGCGAGAGGCTTCCCGAGGCGCCGTCGCCTGCGGGTAGCGGCCGCGAGGCGATGCTGCCGTCGGTGAGCAGGGTGATAAAGTACCCGGCAGGCGACCACGACACCTGCGTCGAGAATTCGAAGTGCTCGTAAGGAACGGCGGAGTTCAAGCTGAAGGGTTCCCCGTACACGATGTCGAACCGGGCGAAGCCCGCGGGAAACAAGCCGTTCTCCTCGCCCTCGCGTTGGTTGTCGAGCGCGCGGGCCTCGGCGGCAGGCCCCAGCGCGAGCGAAAGCGCGGTTATCTCGCCTGTGTCGCCGAGCGAGCTCGGCCGTCCGCGCCGGGAAACGAGATCGGAAACCGCGTCCATCGGGCTGATGAGGAAGGCGGCCGCGAGCGGCAAGCCGCGTACCCGTGCGTCGACGTAGAGCCGATGCAGGACTTCGCCCGTCGAGGCGCCGCCAAACGCAGTCACGATAAGGTCGTTCACCGACGGCGTCTCGGTCTCGAAGGTGTATTCCCATAGAACGCTGTTCGCCGCCGCGAGCATGGTCGATGACCAAAACCCAAGGCCATTCGAGCGTCCGGCGACGTAATAGAAAGAACCTTGGTACGGGTGGCCGATTTGATTTACCGTGAAGCCATCGTTGTCCCATACCCACGTCGACAAAAGGTTGTGCCTGATCGCGTCGAAGTCAAGCTCGGTGGCGTACATGGCGCGGCGTATAAATCGATTGACGCAGAGAAGGGTAACGTTACTCGCCATCGACAAGGCGACTGCCCGGCCATAATGCGGTGCATCGGCCGATGCCGGGGCTTCTACAGGATCAAGAGGGATCGAGACCGCGGCAGTGGGCGGGCCGTCCGCCGGCTGTTCCTCAGCTACGATAGGACATAGGCAACAGAAGACGCAAAGCGCGAGGAATGGGTAATATCGCACGATTTTCTCCAATTCCCCGCATCCTAAATTCTCTCCCCGATCCTGTCAACCGGCCTACCAGCAGCGCCCCGAGCCTTCGCGCGCGCAACCGGGGGCCTTCCCCGTCTCCCGGCACTGATAGCACACCTCGTTCGGCGTCTTCCCATCAAGCGCCCACTGGCGCGCGTTCCCGAGGGTCACCCGCGCGATCTCGCCGAGCGCCTCCTCGGTCAGGAATGCCTGGTGCGCGGTCAGGAGGACGTTCGGAAACTGGAGCAACCGGGCGAGCACGTCGTCCTTTATCGGCGCGAGCGACCAGTCCTCGAAGAAGTACTTATCCTCCTCCTCGTAGACGTCGAGCCCGGCGCCCCGGACGCGCCCATCCTTCAGGGCCTCGATCAGGGCCTTGGTATCGATAAGGCCACCGCGCCCGGTGTTGATAAGGATTACCTCCGGCTTCATCTGGGCGATCGTCGCCTCGTTGATCATGTACCTATTCTCCGGAGTCAAGGGGCAATGGAGGCTGATGACGTCCGAGGCCGCGTAGATCTCCTCGCGGGTCGCGTAGCGCGCGCCAATAGACGCGGCGAAGCCCTCGTCCGGGAAGAGGTCGTTCAGCAGTATCTTCATCCCGTAGCCCTTGAGTATCTCGGCGAATATCTTGCCGATCTTCCCGGTCCCGATAATCCCGGCCGTCTTGCCGTAGAGGTCGCGCCCCACGAGGCCGCTCAAGGCGAAGTTCCCGTCGCGGGTGCGGTTGTACGCCGTGTGGATGCGGCGGTTGAGGGTTTGCAAAAGGGCGGCCGCGTGCTCGGCGACCGCGTGCGGCGAGTAGGCCGGAACGCGCACGACGTGTATGCGCCGCCATACCGCCTCAAGGTCGACGTTGTTGTACCCGGCGCAGCGAAGGGCGATCAGCCTAACCCCGCCCGCCGCGAGTGCGTCGATCACGGCGCGATCGAGGTGGTCGTTGACGAACACGCATACCACCTCGTGGCCGGAGGCGAGGCTCGCCGTCGACGCGTCCAAGTGTCCCTCGAAGTAGTCGATCTTAAACTCGACGTCGGCGAATTCGGGAAGCGCGCGCGCGCGCTCGAAGTAGGCCCGATCGTAGGGCTTCGTGTCGAAAAAGGCGACGGTTATGGTCTTGCTCATCACTCCCCCTTGGCAGGCGAGCTCTCCCTCGCCCACGACAAGTATACTCATTTTGTTGCGCTTGGGAAACATACCGCACCCATGGTCGAAAAAAAAACCGGGGCGCGGCGCGTCCCGGTCTCGGTACGGAAAATTTCTAGAGAATGGGCGTCAATACATCCCGCCCTGGATGAAAAGGAACACGAAACAAATCCCCGCACAGAGGCAACCCCACATAATCGGATGCTTCATCGCGAAGTTAATGGTCTCCTTCTCGAACTCGGCCATGTATCCCGATTCGGGGATTCCCTTCTTCTCGTACTTGGCGCGCTTCACCTTCGGGATGCGACCCACGTCGCCCGACTTCACGATGCCGAGCAGGGTCTTGCGGCGAAGAAGCAAAAGCGGAAGCCCGACGAGCAACACGATGAGGGCCCCCGCGAGGGCCGTGATCAACTGATTCATTAAATAGTCTCCTTTTTAATCAGCTTAACTGCGGTATAGAGGAATAGCGCGGCGCCAAGAAAGAGAAAAACCACGAAGCCCGCCGCGAAGCCGACGCGCTGGGGTATCGTCGCGAACAGGAAGACGTACTCGCCCGAGGCGAAGCCCGGCATCAGGTACAGAAAGAGGGCCGCGAGGGCCAGGAACAGGGCGGTCGCCAGGAAAAGGAGAAAGACGACGACGACCTTGTCGGGCCCGGTCAGCATCGTGTCCTCGATCCGCTGGTTATACCACTTTAGGAACGGCATCACTTCTCCCCGAACTTCGCGTAGAGCGCGGTGAAGGCGTCGGTGACGATCTTCGTGCCCTTCTCCGAGAATTCCTTCACCTTGTTAATGTCCTTCGCCTTCCCCTCGTTGACGCTGACGAGGACGGCGAGGCTTTCCTTCAGGGTGGCGACGTCGATCGAGGCGACGGATCCCTTCGGGGCGTAGGTGATGATGTCCTCGAGTAGGCCTTTCAGGAAGGCGAAGTTGTCCACTTCGAAGATCTTCCCGCTCGAGAAGATACCGGTCGCGAACAGGGTTAGCTTGTACAGGAGCTTATCCCACTCGCCGTTCGCGATGAGTGTCTCCCGTTCCTTTGAGAACTCGGCCCGATTCGCTTCGACCTTTTTATTCTTGGCGGCCGTGCGGATAGTGGATATGAGCCAAATCGCCCCACACACGATCAGTATCAGCAGCCAAAAACCCGTTTGATTCATGAAAAACCTCCATTTTTACTAATGCGTCTTTAGTATGGCCCCGTTTTTTTTACACTGTCAACGATTATTTTTATCAGCAGAATGGATAAAAAAAAGTCCTTGCGATGCAAGGACTTTAATGCGCTGGGCAATACTGGGATCGAACCAGTGACCCCTACCATGTCAAGGTAATACTCTAACCAGCTGAGCTAATTGCCCAATCACAGAAGCAAAGGCAGAATATCGGTTTTTCTGATTTGCGTCAAGACGTTTTATCGCGTATATTCAACGTACAAACCCCTATAAAGGAGTCTTCTATGTGCATTGAACCAATGTTTTATGTATGCAAAAAATGCGGTAACCTCGTCGGGATGATCCACGCCTCCGGCGTCAAAATGGTTTGCTGCGGCGAGGAAATGACCGCCCTTACCCCGAACACGGTCGACGCGTCGAAGGAAAAGCACGTACCGGTCATCTCCGTCTCGGGAAACCTCGTCACGGTTAAAGTCGGCTCCGTGGAACACCCGATGACGGCCGAACACTCTATTCAGTGGATTTACCTCGAGACGGCCAAGGGCGGCCAGCGAAAATGCCTGAACCCCGGAGACAAACCCGAGGCGACCTTCGCCCTTTCGGCCGACGACAAGGCGATCGCGGCCTACGAATACTGCAACCTGCACG
>JAKPSR010000150.1 GCA_029571425.1 Spirochaetota bacterium
GACTCGAACTCGATCCCGAGATAGTCCGTCTCGAAGGTAAAGTCCTCCTCGAGCTTGTATATCCACGGGCCGCCGCCGGGGCGCTTGAGGACGGTCTTTCGCACCGCGAGATCGCCGCACGAAAAGGATATCGCCTCTTCCCTCGGCAATCCCAGCCTGTTTTCGCCCGCGGCCCGGCGGGTCGCGGAGTCGCCGTGTACCCTCATGCGGTCTTCGCGTCCTTTCGGTACTGACGCGGGGTCTTTCCCGTGATCTCCTGAAACACCGTGTTGAAGGTCGACTTCGAGCTGAAGCCGCATTCAGTCGCGACGTCGAGGATCGCGCGATCGGGCGCGGCGACGAGGGCCTCGCATACCGCTTGCACCCGGTATCCATTGATGAAGGTTCGGAAGTTGACCTGCATGCGCTGGTTTAGGTAGGCCGAGATCACCGTTGACTGTACCCCAAGGCGGCGCGACACGTCCTCGATCGAAAGGTTTGGGTCGAGGTAGAGGCGCTCGTCGCGCATCAAGTCGGCGAGCGAGTCGGATAGGTTGTTGGTATCCGTCTTGCTTAAGAGTTCGCGGCGCCTATTTACCGCGTTCGTGGACTTGATGACGCGCTGGGTGTACTCGGGATTGCGGACCGCGTACACGAAGAAGGCAAGGGCGAGAAAGCCGCTCAGGTAGTTCGCCTGGCGGAACAGCGGGAGGCGGGGGAAAAGGGCGGTCGCGGAGAACACTAGCCCGAGGGCGGCGAAGGTGAACGCGAAGCCGACGAGAAGGGCGCATCGGTGTGGGTTCGCGATCTCGCCCTTTTTGCAGAGGCGGCGGCCTTCGAGGGCCGCGCTCGCGGCGTACAGGGTGAAGACGAGGTTCGCCGCGACGTTTAGGAACCGCGGAAAGGGATTCGCCGGGGTGTCGCGGAGCTCGGCGATGTCGACGGCGGCCTCGCGGGCTATGGGGATTAACCCTAGGTTATAGACGAGGAGGATCGCGGCGATCGACGCGGCCCATAGATACTGATACCCGAAGCCCTCGGGCGGGTGGGGCTCCTCGGACATGATCGTGATCAACGTGAAGCGGAGGCTGACCGCGCAAAAAGCCGTCGCGACGATGTCGAAGTAGTAGAAGGGGAATAGGCCGATGATCTCGCCCGTTTCCACGAGGTGGTAGTAGAAAAAACTACCGGCGAGGAAAAAGTAGGCCACGGCCATGCAGACGTTCAGCGGGGCGCGATGCCGGTACAGCACTTGGATGCATGAAAGGAGGAAGAGCCAGCAGGCGATGGCGAGGTATATTTTTGCTGGGATATTCATTATGCATCCACTATACCCGACGTTTCGGAGGCGAACAACAGTAACTTCGTAAAAAGATTCACCGAAAGGCGTCGCGAACCGCGTCGCGGAATTGGTTCCCTCGGTCGAATTCGTTTTTGAAGAGGCCGAAGCTCGTCGCGCCGGGCGAGAATACCACGGCGTCGCCCGGCCGTACCGCGTCCTTCGCCGCGCGGACGAGGGAGGGAAGGTCGGGATAGGGACCGCCGAACTCGATGCCCCGCGCGCGGAGCAGGGGTATCAATTTATCGGTACCGGTACCGGCGAGGAGGAGTATTCGCCTGGCCCGCCCCGCCCGCTCGGCGAGGGGCGCGAAGTCGAGTCCCTTGTCGGTTCCGCCCGAGAGGAGGAGGACGGGGGAGTCGAACGAGGAGATCGCGGCGGCGACCGCCTCCGGGATCGTGGCGGCGGAGTCGTTGTAGAAGCGCGCGCCGCCCCATTCGTGGAAGAACTCGAGGCGATGCTCGATTCCTCGGAAGGAGGCGAGGGCCGGCCCGATCGCGTCGGTCCTCGCGCCGAAGAGGGCAAGGGCTTGCGCCGCGTTCAGGAGGTTTTGCCGCATGTGCGCGCCGGGGACGGCGAGCTCGCGCGGCAGTATCTCCGCCGCCTCGCGCGCCTCGGCGCCGGGAACCGCGTTCATCATCCCGCGGCCGTCCGGCTCGAGCCAGGCGCCCTCCGTGCCCGGGGGGAGTGGGCGCGCGCTATACCAGCGCGCGCGGGCGCGCGTCTCTTTCGCGAAGACCTGTCCCCACTCGTCGTCGCGGTTGCATAGGGTGTACGAGCCGGGCCCTTGGTCCGCGTAGATCAGCTTTTTGTCGGCGACGTAGGGCTCCATCCCGCCATACCAGTTTTGGTGGTCCGGCATGATCGGGGTGAGGACGGCGACGCGGGGCTTGAGAAGGGCGCGGCCGCGGAGGTCGGCGAGCTGCCAGCTCGAGAGCTCGAGGGTGACCGGGGTCGTGTCGTCGGTTTGGTCGAGGAAGGTGAGGGGACTGACGGTGATGTTTCCGCCGAGGAAGGCGCGGTAGCCGAGGGCGAGCAAGCCGTGGTGCAGGGCGCTGACGGTCGAGGACTTTCCCTTGCTCCCGGTGACGGCGAGTATGGGGGCGCGCGAAAGGCGGAGGAAGACGGAGACATCCGTCTCGATGGAACGGGCGGCCTCGAGGAACTCGTTCCCCTCGAGCTTGACGCCGGGGTTCTTGATGACGCAGTCCGCCTTCGCGAAGTCGTCGAGCTCGTGCCGTCCCAAGACCAGCCGGATACCGGGAAGGCCAGCGAGGGCGGCGACCGACGGGGCGAGCTCGGCCTCGGTCTTGCGGTCGGTGACGGTGACCTCGGCGCCCGCGAGGGCGAAGAAGCGGGCGCTCGCGAGCCCGCCGCCGTTGAGCCCGAGGCCCATGACGGTGACGCGGAGACCGGCGAGGTCGGCGTAGGAAGCGAAGGGCGGTGCGTTAAAACTCAACGAGGTACTCCTTTTGCTCGCGCTCGGTAAGGTAGGCGCTGACGGAAAGCCGATCCCACGCCGCGCCGATGTCGGACGGGATGCGGGATCGGAACGCCTGGAAAAGGGTGAGCCGCTCCGAGAACGCGTTCGCCTGCAAGTCGTCGAGGATGGCGTCCAGCTCGGGCTCAAGGTGCCTTCGGGCGCGGTGCAGCAGCTCGGGCCCCGAGAAACCGTAGGCGTTCATGCAGACTGCGTGCAGCTTGCAGGTGAACGGGTAATACGGATGGTTTCGCTTTCCCTCGGGCAAGAAGGCCTTGCTGAAGAATTTGTTGATGTCGGCGTCCATCCAAATGCCGTGGATCATGTATCCTTGCCCCGCCTCGCCCTTCCACGTCGCCGGGATTGTCTGGCGCACGCAGGCGGCGGTAACCGCGCCCGATTCCGTCTCGACGGCGTGGAGCGGGATGTAGTCGCTCTCGAAGAAAAGGCGGTCGCTCCGGTACGCCGGCGTGCGGCTGTTCGTGCCTGCTGCGGTGATCTCGCATTCGAGGGGGCGGCAGGCAAGGTCTATCCGCAGGAGATACAGGTAGAGCTCCCCGTCGAGGCTGATCACCCGATAGAACGAGGGCGTGAGTACGCTGATCGGGTCGAAAAACCACGTCGTCCCGACGACGAAGGAAGGCATTTCCGCGACGAGAAACGAGGCGAGATCGGCCACCGCGTCTACGTACCCGGGCGGAGGGCTGCGGTCATCGATGTCGTGATGGACGGGGAAAGAGGGAACGGCGTACGGGCGCGGGAGCAGAACGAATTGATCCTCGCTCTGATTATACCGCACGGAGCGCTTTCCGGCGGCCGGAACAGCGCCAACCCGCGCCCTCTGCAAGACCTCGTTGACGGCGGAATCCGTGTACGGGAAGAGGATCTTGCTTGTATTCCGGTTCATACGCGTTTATAATACAAGATAATCATGCGAATTCATAGAGCTTTATTGTGCGTCTTATTCCTCGCCGTCGGGGGCATTCTCCTCGCCCAGTCCCCCTACGCGACCGTCGTGTACGCGGAGGGGAGGCAGTTTACCATAATTCGCGCCGGGAAGCCGGCCGTCTACAGCGCCGAGGGAGCCAACGCCATCGGTCTCGCCATACAGCGGGGGGACATCGTGCAAACCTCCGCGGGGACCTTCCTGGAAATCGCCATACACCCGATTTCCGCCTCGATTCAGCTTGCGGAGAATACCTCGTTCCGATGCGACGCGGACGAGTCGGGGAAGCAATCGAAGGGCGAGCTTTATTATGGACGGGTGCGCGCGAAGGTCTCCAAGCTGAGCGGCTCGGCAACGTATAAAATCTCCTCCCCCTCCCTGGTCGCCGGCGTGCGCGGGACCGACTTTGGGTGCGACGTCATCTACGTTCGGCCCTCGGCCCCGGGTGGCGCGACGGGCGCCGCGCCGCAGTCGCCGGTGCTCAACCGCGTGTTTTGCTTTGAGGGAAGCGTGCTCGTCGTTCCAGCGGCAGATCCCGAGCTGCAAACCGTCTTAATCGGCCGCGGCGAGATGATCGAGACCGCCGCGCCGGCCGCCGCCGTCGCCGAGGCGGCCGCCCCCGTCAAGCTCGCGAAGGCCCCGGTTTCCGTCGAGGTAAGCGAGTTCTGGAAGGGTCGCGAGTTCCGCGATTCTCCCGCTGAGTCCAGAACGGAAGAGCCGACGGCAACGATCGTCGAGAACCAGGTATTGACCGAGGAAGAGCGTCAGGAAGTCGAGATCAAGGTGAAACGCGAGCGCAATCACAAGGTGCGCCTGGCAGGTTCCGTCGCCCTCTTCGCAGTTGGCGCCGCGGTCGCGGCCTCAGGCTACCCGGAATTCCAGAGCGACGGGATGACTCCCGGCGTTGCGCTGACGACGACCTACGGCGGCGTGCTGGTAAGCTCGTCGCTTATACTTTTGATCTACGATCTCGTGAAGCGTTGAGGGCGCCTGAGCCGCGAGAGCCGCGGCTCGGTCGCCTACGGCGAGCCCGGTAAGTCGAATTTCCCCTCGAAGAGATAGCCCCCCGTCCCCACCACGTGTATGTCGTTTTTATCCGCGTCCCAGGACACCGCGAGGCGTCGCGAGTCGTCGCGGTCGCGGGCGAGCGACGCGTCCGGTTGGCCGTCGGTGCCCGGCTGCTCGAAAATCACCACCGCGTCGCGGTCCGCGAGCCCGGCGACCGAGGCCGAAACCAGGACGGCCGCCGCCGCGGCGCAAGCCCCCGACGGGGTGCGCGGAACGGCGCGGGCGAGGACGGTATCGCGGGTTACCGCGCGCGCGAGGGCCGGGGTAACGGCGCGGCCGGGGAAGCCGCGCTGCGCGAGGGAGACGAGCTTCGCGTGCGAGATGATTCCCCCGGGTTGGGGGAAGGCGACGATCGCGTCCTCCTGGACGTGCAGGGCCGTGATCGCGATCCCGGTCCCGTTGCGGTCGACGATCTCGACGAGCCCGTCGGAGTTGGGGGTCACGACCCTCCCGCCGAGGAGGGCGAATGGCGAGCCGAGGTCAAGGCGGAATTCATGCGCGCCGAGTATCTCGAGCGTCCGCTTCCCGCGCGGGGTCGACAGGGCGATCGCGCCGGCAGCGGCACGCCCCGAGTCGAACGCATAGCGCGCGGCGCAGAGAAGGGCGTCCGCGGCTTCCGCGCACGGCGAGCCGTCCGGCGAGTGGACGCGAATCTCGTTGTCGCGCTCGACGAAGACGACGGCCGTGGCGCCGACCCCGTAGCGGCGGTCCGCGAGTGCGCGCGCCGCTTGCGGGTAGCCGTCCCTGGCGAGCTCGGGATGGGCCGCCGCGTCGACGAGGATAAAGCCGTTTCCGGCGAGCTGGAGCTTGTAGAACGAAACCGTCACTGGCGACTCGTGCGCAGTGCGCGCCGCGCGTCGAACCGCGCCTTCGCGAGGTGGACGAGCTTCATCACCAGGTCGGCGTAGGGAAGGCCGGAGGCCTCGCACATCTTGGGGAACATCGATATCGAGGTGAAGCCGGGTATCGTGTTGATCTCGTTTAGGTAGAGGGCGTCATTGCGCTTGTCGACGAAGAAGTCGACGCGCGAGAGGCCGGTGAGGTCTAGGGCCTTGTACGCCTGGACCGCCAGCTGCCGGACGCGGCGGGTCGCCTGCTCCCCGAGGTCGGCCGGTATCTTCAGCGCGGCCCCGTCGGGGTCGACGTACTTCGCGTCGTAGTCGTAGAACTCGTGGCTCGGGACGATCTCGCCCGGGGTGTAGGCGACGGGCGCGTCGTTGCCGGTCACCGAGCACTCGATCTCGCGCGCGGGGATGAAGGGCTCGATCAGTATCTTGTCGTCCCAGAGGAAGGCCTCGCCGGCACGGCGCTCGAGTTCCTCTCGGGTCGAGGCCTTCGCCGCCCCGACCGAGCTTCCCGCGCAGGCGGGCTTGACGAAGACGGGCCAGGAGAACTCCTTCTCGGCGCGCTGGACGATCGACCGCCTGTCGGCCTCGGACGACCACTCGGCGAACCGCGCGGCGACGAAGGGGACGATCGGAAGGCCTGCAGCTTGCCACAGTATCTTCGTTTTCTCCTTGTCCATGGCGATCGCGCTCGCCATGACGCCGCCGCCGACGTAGGGAAGGTCGGCCATCTCGAAGAGACCCTGGATCGTCCCGTCCTCGCCGAAGGTTCCGTGGAGGACGGGGAAGGCGACGTCGACGGGAATCGGCGCGCCTGAGACGGAGATTGCGCTCGCGGTCCCGCCTCCCGGGACGACGTGCACGCGGCGGGCCGGCGCAGCGACGACGGATAGGACGGCCTTTGGGTCGGCGCGAAGCGCGGCGAGTTGGGCCTCCTCCTGGAGGTACCATGCGCCGTCCTTGGCGATGCCGACGAGGATGACCCTGTTCCCCTCGGGTATGTTCCGCGCGATGGAGCTCGCCGAGACGAGAGATACCTCGTGCTCGCCCGACTTCCCGCCGTAGATGACCGCTATGTTCATTTCTTGCCCCCAAAGCCCCGCTCGCGCAGGGCGGATCGCGCTTCCTCGATTTCGTCGTAGACGATCGTTCGGTCGCGGTAGATGATCGAGTTCTCGTGCCCCTTGCCGAGGAGGAGGACGAGGTCCCCCGGCCCGGCGAGGTCGATCGCCTTGCGGACCGC
>JAKPSR010000157.1 GCA_029571425.1 Spirochaetota bacterium
CGCGCTGCTTAAAGGTCTCGACGGCGACCGCCGAGATGTCCTCGATCGTCTCGAGCGGGAATATCCCGACGCCTTCGACCAAAACCTCGCTCCGCGCCACGACGGACGGCCGCGCGACGATGGCGGGGACGGCTACCTTCACCCAGTTACCGCCGTCGAGGGGAATGCGCACGACGTGCTCTTCCTTGACGGGCGAAAGGCCGACGAGACACAGGACGTTAAGACGCGCCTTAGCGCGCGGAACCGAAAGCTCCTCATCGAGGGACGAGGGGACGGGGAATGGATAGAGATGCCGCTGATTGGCGAACGCGAGCTTTACCTGATCGCGGTCGATGCGGGCGTCGTCCGGGCGTCCCACGCCCCGATAAAAGAGCATGCTGAGCCACCTGGCGAGCGCCGAGTTGTTGAACCGTATCGTCGCCGAGTCGGGATCGACGGGAACCTGGGCGCCCTTCTCGAGGGCCGCCTTCTGGGCGTTCGAGACCGAGGTGCCGTACTTCGTCGAGAGGAACTTGAGCTTATTGTCGATGCGGCGGATCTCGACCATCGCGCCCTCGAGCGACCCCGATTTATAGTAGTCGATCGCCTTGATGGCGTTTAGGTATATGTCCTCGTAATCCTCGCCTGGGTATTCCTTCGTGTTGTCGTTGACGAGGTACGAGGCCACCGCCTGGGACACGCTCTTGGTGAACGCGGCCTCGATACCACGCTCGGCCTTCCCGAGCAGGGTATAGGATTCCTTGCTGAGGCCGGCGTAGTGCGCGAGGAGGCCGGCGTCGAGGTGATAGAGGACCCGGTCCTTCTTCGCGTATCCCTCGTCGGACTCTTTTTGGACGAGCGCATACGCCTTGGGGAAATCGCCCGAGGCGACCGCCGCGTCTATGCCCTCGTAATGGTCGACGGAGCTGCACGCGGCGACCGCGAGGATTGAGGCGACGAGTATGGCTGCCTGGGCGCGTTTTTTCATCGAAGCACCGAATCTGGCACCGACGGCCTTACGGCCTATAGGACGAGGCCTTGATGACCTTCTTGATCTCGCTGTTCTCGCCGATCCACACCTTGCGGTTCGACTCGAGCTCGATAAGCTCGGCGTAGACGAAGTAGGTGCGGGTCGACATCTTACCGGCCCGGTCGACGATTGTCTTGACGGACCCGATCAGCATGTAGTCGGCGCCGGTCTCTTTCGCGAGGGCCTTGGCGGTTTCCTCGCTCGCCCAGGATTGCTGCTCCTGGCGCTCCTCGCGGATCTCGGCGCGCTCGCCCTTGCTCGCGACGAAGTCGGCCTTGTCGCTGTTGATAAGGGCCGTCTCCATCTTCTTCGTGATGATGGTAGTATCGATGTGTTCGTCGCTGTCGTTGCGGAAGGTCCCGACGATGACGACGGGGAGCCGTCCCTTCGACTTTTGGAACTGGGAGACGCGGGGCGATCCCAGGCATTCCCGGATTATGGACTCGCTGACGATGCGAAGGTCGGTGTCGTTCCAGTACCCGCTGAGGTCGGTTTGGGTATCGGCAGAGACGCGGGTTACCTCGGGGGTCGACGCGCAGGACGCGGCGAGAAGAAGGGCGGCGACGGCCGCGAGCGCGAGGATACGGTTTTTCATCGAGTTGCCTCCTACAGGTACAACAAGTATATCCCGAGCGGGTTTCAAAGACAAGCGTTCGCCCGGGCCCTTATTCCTCGATAAAGTCGAGCTCCACGCCGTTGGGGTCGACGGCGGTCATGATCTTCTTGCCGTCCTTGATCGTCTTCGGGGCAGAGAGGACGCGTACGCCGTGCGCGGCGAGGTGGCGTTCCGCCTCGCCGATCTGGTCGACGACGAACGTGAGCGATACTCCGCCGTTCGCGTAGGACTTACCCTTGTCGTTGTAGAGAATCTCGAGGCGCGAGCAGCTTTCCTTGTCGGAAAGGAACGCGATCTGCTTGCCGGGGGCGGCCGATATCATCGAGTCGAAGGAAAACCCGAGGACCTCTTCGTAAAACTTGATGGACTTCTGGATGTCGCTGGTCCTGATGACCACACTCTTCATTCTCAAGGCGCACACTCCTTATGGGTCGTTACCGTCAGGATACACTACCATCGCCGGGAATGCAAACGAAACCGGCGCCTACCCCGTTCATCCGGTCGTAGAAACCGGGGAACGAGACCGCGCAGCACTCGGCGTCGTCGACGACGACCTCGCCGTCGGCGATCCCGAGCCCGGCGACCGCGAGGGCCATCGCGATTCGGTGGTCGTCGTAGCTCTCGACGGCGGCGCCCCGAAGAGCGCGCCCGCCCGTCCCGTGCACGGTAAGGCTCTCTGGCCCCTCGTCCACCGACGCGCCGAGCTTCCCGAGCTCCCGCCGCATTAGGGCGATGCGGTCCGTTTCCTTAAGCCGGCACACGCCGATGTCGACGAGGTTGGTATCGCCCTCGGCGAAGCACGCGGCCACCGCGAGCGACGGGACGGCGTCGGGAAAACCCGAGCAGTCGAAGGTCCCTCCGACGAGGCGGACGGGCCGCCCCGAGCCGTTAACGACGAGCGTCTCGCGCGCGCGGTCAAGCTCGATGTCGGCGCCCATCGCGCGAAGGACGTCTACGATGGCCTCGTCGCCCTGGCTCCCCGAGCAGTCGACCCCGGCGATCTCGAGGCGCGACCCGGTGATGATCGCGGCGACGAGGGGGAACGCGACCCCTTCCCAATCGGAGGGGATCGTCCTCTCGAACCGCCGGAAGGCTTGGGGTCCCGCGACCTCGAAGTGATCGAGGCGCGCCGGGTCGTAGTCGACGAAAACCCCGACGGACGCGAGCCAGTCGCAGGTCATTTTTAGAAAAGGCTTTTCCTTCGGGTTCCGAAGGTCGATGACGGTACGCCCGTCGAGGCGAGGGGCCGCCATCATGATGCCGCTGACGTATTGCGAAAGATTACCCTCAAGCGCGACGCGGCCTGGCTTAAACGGGCCTCGGACGACGGCGGGCGGGGCGTCGACCCCGGGGCGCGTGGTAAAGCCCTCGGCGCCGAGCGTCTTCAGCGCCTCGATGAGCGCGCGGATCGGCCGCGTGCAGATCGACTCGTCGCCGGTCATCACGGTCCATCCATCGAGCGTCGCCGCGATCGGCGTCATAAAGTAGAGCACTGATCCCGAGTCGCCGACGTCGACGACGCGCGAAGGCAGGCGTAGGCCTCCCTCGGGCGCGGTGACCCGCCACTCGCCGCCTCGCGTCTCCACGGAAGCGCCGAACGCGCGCGCGACCTCGAGCGCCGACAGGCAGTCCGCGCTCTCGAGCGGGTTTCGGATGACGGACGTCCCCGAGGCGAGGGACGCGAGTATGACGGCGCGGATCGTATGGCTCTTGGAACCGGGAACCGAGACGGAGCCGGCGAGGCGGCCCTTGCGCGAAACGACTTTCATTTCTGATCTCCACAGGCGCAGGGATAGTGTCCGCGACTCGGCCCCGCGAGGGGCGTCTTGTTCCCCTCGGCGTCTATGGCCACGAAGGTGACGCGGTTAGAGAATATCGGCATCTCGGACTCGAAGCCCGGTATCTCGGCGAAGACGTCGACGGAATAGGTGACCGACGTGGAGCCGACGCGCGCGCGCTCCATGTGAAACCGGAGGATCGAGCCGTTCGGGACCCCGAACTTGAAGTCGCTCATGTCCATCGCGCGGGTCACCAGTACCGAGCCGCAGTAGTCGCGCGCCGCGGCGAGCCAGGCGAACTCGTCGACCCACTTCAGGAGCTGGCCGCCGAAGAGCTTTCCCTGGTGGTTTAGGTGCTCGGTGCGCACAAGAGCGTAGGCATCCATATTCACTTTCCCCCCGTCGCCCCGGACTCGAAGATCTCGCGGAAGACAACCGGATTATACGGTTTCAATATGGAGCCGTCAATTATGTCGTGTATCGACTCCATCTCGGACGCCTCGCCCTCGGCGGCGGTGACGAGGAAGACGGGACAGTCGAGCTGGGTCTCCGTCTTGATGAGTCGGGCCGCGCTATACCCGTTCATGCGCGGCATGTGAACGTCCATTAGCACGGCGTCGTAGTGACCCGGCGTCGCGGCGCGGCAGCGCTCGACCGCGTCGACGCCATCCAAGGCGAGCTCCGCCTCGTACCCGAGCTCCGCGAGGAGCCTGACGGCGATCTCGGCGTTCACCTCGTCGTCCTCGACGAGAAGGACGCGGCCGGAGCGGCGCGACACGGTCGCGCGCGCGGGAGGCTCAATCTCCGCGGGTTTACGCTCCGGGACCCCGAGTACCACGACGAAATGAAATGAGGACCCCTTCCCCAACCTACTGTCGACCCAAATGACGCCGTTCATCAGCTCGACGAGGCGCTTGCATATCGCGAGCCCGAGTCCCGTCCCCTCGTGGTTTTTGTTAAGGACCTCGCTGAACTGCTCGAAATCGGCGAATATGCGCGCGACGCTTTCCTCGGCGAGCCCGCAACCCGTGTCGCTTACCTGACAGCGGAGGATGACGTCGTTCCCGAGCTCCTCGAGGTTCACCGACACCGAGACCCTTCCCCGCTCGGTGAACTTCACCGCGTTCGCGACGAGGTTCATGAATACCTGCGTCAGGCGGAACTGGTCTCCGACGACGACGTAGTCCTCCGGGCAATCGAAGTCCACTGACAGGGCAATACCCTTGCGTTCCGCCTTTAGGAAGAAGAGGTCGAGCAATATCTTGCGGATATCGAGAAGCTTGAACGCGTCGGGGTGGAGGGTGAATTTGTGCTCGCGCATCTTGGAGAAGTCGAGTATGTCGTTTACGACCCCGAGCAGGAGCTCAGACGCGTTCTCGATCTTCTGCACGTACGAGACCGCGCGCGGGTCGAGCTCGCATTGCTTAAGGAAATAGGTCATGCCGAGGATGGCGTTGATCGGCGTCCTGATCTCGTGGCTCATGTTCGAGAAGAAATTGTCCTTCGCGATGGAATGTCTCTTCGTTTCCTCAAGCTGCTCTGATAGCCGCCGCTTCGTCTCGTCTTCCGCCGTGACGTCCTCGAGGGTAAGGACGAAGAACCTCTTGCCGTCGCTGTCGTCGAACATGAGAAAGCCCGCGCGCACGCAGATGGTCCGCTGCGGTATGAACACCCTATACTCGCGCGAAAAGCTTTTCCCCGTCTCCATTGAGTCTGCGATGGTCTCCGCGACGGGGACGAGCACGGGATCGACGAGAAGGCTATAATGCAGGCCGACCGCGTCCGAGTCCGCGTCCCTACGCAGTATAGACAGGACGACGGGGTTCGCGTACTGCACCTCGCCGTCCGCGTCGAACACCAAAAGCCCGCTGTTAAGGCGCTCGAGCATGGCGTTGTAGATACTGGCGAGCGCCTCGATCGACCGTTCCCTTGCATGGGCCTTGCCGAGCGAGCGGCGCAGGAGCGTGAATCCGGAGACGGCATATAGAAGGAAGGAAACGGCATGAACCCACGCCACGGTGGGAATCCTAAAGGCCTCGGCGCGCGATACGGTAACCAAGGCGACGACAAGTGAGGACGTCGCGGCGAGAAAGAGAACGTGGGTGATCATGGTCATTCGGCGCAGTATTATCAACGCTAGCCGTTCCTTGGGTTGCGAATGTCTGATACAAGTATACGCTATCGAGTCGGGCGGCGCAAACGGGTTGCGCGGCCCCGCCGCGTTTGAACGAGGGTTTTCTTGCCCTATCGCCCCTCGGTAAGCGCGCGCGCCTTTTCGGCGGTCGCCTGCCGAATCGCGGCTTCCCCGCGAGGAAAGGCCTCCGCGATGGCGTCGACGAATACCGAACCCGCGACTACGGCGTGAACGTGCGGGGCGAGGATGGCCGCCTGGGCGCCGCCCCTGATACCAAACCCCCCGAGGACCTTCGAGCCTCCCGACCCGACGGCCGTAATGAAGTCGATGGTCGAGCCGTCGACGGCGGTCTCCTTTCCGGTGATCCCGGCGCGAAGGG
>JAKPSR010000228.1 GCA_029571425.1 Spirochaetota bacterium
TGGCGGTGCCGCTCGCCCGCTCGCTCGCCGCGGGGGGCATCCCCTGCGCCGAGGTCACCTTTCGAACGGCCGCGGCCGAGGAATCGATCCGCCGCATCGCGGCCGAGGTACCCTCCGTGCTCCTCGGCGCCGGCACCGTGATCAACGAGTCGCTCGCCCGCAAGGCCATCGCGGCCGGCGCGCGCTTCGTCGTCGCGCCGGGCTTTAACCCCGCCGTCGTCGACGCGTGCCTCGAGGCGGGAGTCCCCGTCTTCCCCGGCGTCAACAACCCGAGCGGGGTCGAGGCCGCCCTCGAGAAGGGGCTGTCGTGCCTGAAGTTCTTCCCCGCGGAGGCCTCGGGCGGCGTCGCCATGCTCGACGCCCTCGCGGGCCCGTTCCCCTCGGTTAGCTTTCTTCCCACGGGCGGGATCGGCCCCGACAACCTCGCCGACTACGCGCGGAGGCAAAACGTCCTCGCCGTCGGCGGGACGTGGATGGTCAAGCCCGACGCGGTCGAGGCCGGGCGATGGGACGAGATAAGCGCCCTCTGCAGGGAGGCGCGGCGCGCGATGCAGGGTTTCCGCATCGCCCACGTCGGGATTAACTCGCCCGACGAGGGCGCCGCGGCGGACGCGGCCGCCCTGTTCTCGATCTTCTCGAGTCCCGCGAAGCCGGGTGCCTCGTCGATATTCTGCGGCCAGGCCATCGAGGTGATGAAATCGCCCTTCCGGGGGACGCACGGACACCTCGCCGTCGAGTGCCTCAACGTCGAGCGCGCCCTCGCCTACCTCGCCCCGCTCGGGTTCAAGCCCGTCCCCGAGACCGCGAAGACGGGCAAGGGCCGTATCACGGTCGTATACCTCGACCGCGAGATCGCCGGGTTCGCCGTCCACCTCGTGCGGGCCGGCTGAAAAAATCGTGTAGCCATGGACGCCCCTTTACGCGTATACTGGATGATTATATGGACGTTGACCAGTTCCTAAACGAGACGCATAGCACCATCGACCAGATCCGCACCCCCGACGAGATCTCCACCGATATCGTCGTACTCAACCAGACCGAGCGCGCCCTCGTGAACCGCGTCTTCGAGAACCTCCGCGTCTACTCCCCCGAGACGATGGTCGGGGTCGCCACCCGCATCATGGACCTCGAGCGGCTCTCGGTCTCGATATCGCGCTACCCGTCGATGCACGAGCGCGGCATCCTCGCCGGGCGCGAGCGCTCGACCGAGACCCTGATCGACACCCTCTGCTGCTTCGGCGACGGCGAGCGGCTCCTTACGCTCCCGACCAAGGCCATCCTCGGCAAGGGATTCCTCGTCGCCAAGTTCCACGCGTTCGCCGCGATCACCAAGGTCGCCGTCAACTCCTTCTTCGCCGAGGAGGAGATACGGCAGCTCAGGCAGGCGACGCTCAACATCATGTTCACCCTGATGGCGGAGGACGTTTATATGTCCCTGCTCGACGACCCGAACCTCAACGACGAGGTCAGGCGCGACGTCGCCGAGTCGCTCGCCGAGCTCTGGGAGCACCGGCTCGACCACAACGTCGCGAGCGTCGCCCCGGTCCTCGACGCGGTGTGGACGGTGCGCGACAAGATCGCCCCGAACTTCGGCACCATGATCGGGACGAGCGAGCTTCTCCTCCTCTCGATCGCCCTCGACGACTCCTGGCAGAGCTTCATCTCGCGCAAGCTCGGGCAGGAGGACGTGGCCGCCGCGATGGAGGAATTCCTCTTCGGCCTCTCCTACGAGGACATATCCTTCATCCGGAAGGAGCTGAGAAACCGCGGCGGCGGCGCGATCGGCAGGGACGAGGTTCCCGGCATCGTCGGGCACCAAGTGGCCCTCGCGAACGAGGACCCCCGCATCTTCTTCCGCGCGTATACGCAGAGGCGAAACAACGCCGACGCGCGCAAGCGGCTCAACGCCCCGGGGCCCCGCAAGACCCTGGAGGATCACTACATGCAGTTCATCTTCGAGCAGCATCGGGAGGGGGCGCGGCATGGCTCCTGAACGCGAGCCTTTCCGGTTCGGCGAGAAACTCCGCGCGATCCGCGAGCGAAAGGGCTACACCCTCAAGGTCGTCGCCCAGGCCGCCGGGGTCAGCGAGAGCCTCGTCTCGCAGATCGAGAGGAACAGGGTTTCCCCCGCCATCGACACCCTCCTCGCGCTCGCGGACGCGCTCGAGATCGACCTTGAGTACCTCTTCGAGGGATACCGCCGCGAGCGGCCGGTCCGCCTGATCAAGGCAGACGAGCGGCGCCGCGTCGACGAGGCCGGGGTCCAATACGAGGAGATCGTCCGCCCGGTCGAGGGCGACGGCGCGCACGCGATCGAGTCCTACTACATCACGATACCTGCGGGCGGGCAAACCCAGCGCGGGTCCTACGGCCACCTTGGCCGCGAGTTCGGCATCGTCGTCGAGGGGGCAGCCGAGCTTCACTACGAGACGCGCGTGTTCGCCCTTGAACCCGGGGACAGCATCTCCTTCTCGGCAACCGCCCCGCACGTCCTCGTCAACAAGGGGCCGGCCCGCTTCCGCGCGCTCTGGGTCATCACCCCGCCCCAGCGCTTCTCCTAAGCGCCGCCTTCCGTCCCTTGCCTTTTTCCCCGACAGTGTTATAGTTAAAGAAAGCGCGCGCCCATCGCGCGCTTAACAAGGAGAATATATGAAACGTTCGCGCATCGTCGTTTACGCCGCGGCCCTCGCCGTCGCCGTCCTTCCGCTTTTCGCCGCGGGCAAGGACTCCCTCGATAAGTACTGGCAGCCCTCGGGTAAATCCTACCCCGCGGGCAAGGCCTTCAAGACCGCGGTCACGTGGGCGCCCGGCCAATACGTCGTCGTCGGTACCAAGACCAAGGGCAAGATCGAATCCGTCAGCAAGCAACTCGTCGTCCGCAAGGAATCGGGTGGATGGGTGATCGAGACCGTCAACATCGACAAGAAGGGAAAGGAAACGGCGACCCAGATGCTCCTCAAGGGCTTCGACACGGCCGTCTCGGCGAAGGACGCCTCGAAGATCACCATCGGATGGATGAAGATGCGCGACGAGGAAGGCCAGGTTACCGAGATCGGGGAGGAGCAGATGGCCCTCTTCGGGATGATCGCGAAGGCGTCGTACGAGAAGCTCGTCGTCAACGTCAGCGCGCCGAAGGATGGCGGGCCGGTCGAGGTGCCTGCCGGCTCCTTCGCCGGCACCTGGTACACCAAGGACAGCGTCAAGATGCTCGGCATGACGGTCGAAACCGAGTCGTGGTATAACTCCGCAGTCCCCGTCAACGGGCTCGTGAAGTACCAAACCACCGACGGGAAGTCGGTGAGCGAGCTTCTCTCGTTCGGCTTCGACGGCAAGTCGACCTTCTAACGCAGAAAATTCCGAGCGCGGCTCGCGCTCGGCGCAAAGAAAGGGCGCGGGGAAAACCCCGCGCCTTTTTTATATTTGCCCTACCGTTCCCGATCGCCCCACTCGATTGCCAAGCGAAGGAGTTCCTGCGTCGAGGGAACCCCGAGCCGGCGCTTCAGCTCCTCCTTGTGCGCGTCCACCGTTTTCTTGCTTATCGAAAGGCGCGCCGCGATCGAGTGGGAATCGAGGCCCTTGCCGACGAGGCGGAAAACCTGGAACTGCCTTTCCGAGAGGGAATCGACGGCGGCGAGGCCGGCAGCGGTCGCAACGATTGCCGCGTCGATCACGCGATCGCGCTCGCGCGGGCTGAGCCAGGTGCCGCCCGATGCGACGGCGTCCATGGCCTCGATGACGACGGGGGCGCTCTCTCCCTTCATCGCGTAGCCGTTCGCACCCGAGGCGAGGGCACGGCGGGCGTAATGACGTTCGTCCATCATGGAGAGGACCAGGATGCGCATGCCGGGCTTGCCTGCGCGCGCGCGCTTGACGAGCTCGAGGCCGTCCTCCTCGCCGAGCGACAGGTCGGCAACCAATAGGTCGGGGGACTCGCGCTCGACGAGCGCGATGCCGTCCCCAATCGTCGACGCGGTCCCGACGACCTCGTAGCGACCGGTCGATCCCAAGAGGACGGCGAGGCCCTGCGAGAATATCGGATGGTCGTCGACGACGACGACGCGGCGCTTGCTCATTTCACGATCCTCCCTCGGGGGACGCGCACCTCGACGGACGTACCCCCGCCGGCCGACGACGAGACGGCGAACGAGGCGCCGATCTGGCGCGACCGATACTCCATCGACTTGAGCCCGATGCCCCGGGGACGTCGGCCGCGCGAGCGGTCGGGACGCGGACCCGCGTTCCTCTCCGCGCGAGAATCGATCGCCGGGTCGCCCTGCCCGTCGTCACCGACGCGAAGCACCGACTCCGCGTCAGCGAGCGAGAGACTCACGACGGCCTCCCGCGCCCGCGAGTGCCGGGAAACGTTCTGCAGGGCCTCCTGCGCGATGCGGTAGAGGTTCACCCTCTCGGCGCGCGAGAAGGGCTCAGGCCCGTCCCCCGTCATGACGAACCGGAACGAGCAGCCGCCCTGCCCGTCCATCGCCTCGACGAGCGCGCGCAGTGAGTCGGCGAGGCTTACCGCGTCGATGTCGACGGGGAAGGAATCGCGCGCGTAGCGCCTCGTCCGCTCGAGGGTGTCCGCGGCCATCGCGGCGAGCATCCGGGCGCGCGGGTCGTCGCCCCCGAGGCTTTCGGCGACCATCATCATCGCGGCCAGCGACTGGCAGATGTCGTCGTGAAGGTCAACGCTGAAACGGAACCGCTCGAGGTCGCTGATCCTGAGAACCTCGCGCTCGAGCTCGAGGGCCCTCGTCCGCTCGTCCTCGAGGAGGTTTAAACGGGCAAGCGCGGCGGAAAGGAAGGAGGCGCACAGGCTCATGAACGGGTGGACGTCGTCCTCGGCCTCGTAATAAAGAAGCCCTATCTCGCCCTCCGCCGCGCGGAGGTGGATCAGGACTCCCGCGAACCCAGAATCAAGCGAGGTTAAGACCGACTCGAAGAAGGGCGCGAGCGCGACCCGGTCCCCGGCGCGCGAGGGGCACTCGCCACGCGCGTGAAGAAGGGTCGCCTCGTCCGGCATCGTCGCCAATGGCCTCGAAAAGGCGATCAGAAAGATCCGCGGCACCTCGACGCTCGAAAGGAACTCCTCGAGCGGTCCGACGATCCCGCCGCGATCGGTCGCCGCCATCAGGGACTGGGCGAGATACCCCGCGTCGCGGAGAAACTGCTCCCGGAGGACGTCGCTCCCGGGTCGCGCGGGCGCGGGATCGATGGCGTCCGGGCAGCCGCATGAGGCGCGGCGCACGAAGGCCGCCGGTATCAAGGTCCGTCGAGGTACCGCCTCGCCGCGCGACATCCGCGCGAGCGCCCCGACCGAGGCGGCGCCGAGCTCGGCGAGGGGCTGGCGCACGGTGGTGAGGCCAGGGCGCGCAAAGCGCGCGTGCGGGATGTCGTCGAAGCCGGTAATCGGGCAGTCGGCCCAAAGAGGCTCACGCGCCGCGCGGAGGAATTTTCGCGCCCCAAGGGCGATGTCGTCGCTGCCGGCGACGATCGCGTCGACGTCGCGGCTCGCGTGCCCGGCGAGGTACTCGCGCGCCATCCGCACCCCGGCCGACTCGCTGAAGAGATCGCCGCGCATCACGGTAACCGAGCACGGAAGCCCGCGCGCCCGTTCGCGATCGATCCGCGCGAGGACGGAGAATTCGCGCTCGCGGCTGTCGGCGTTCGTCGCTGGCCCGCCGAGGTACAGGAAGCTCCGATACCCATGATCCTCGATCAAGTGGTCGAGCAGACGGTCGAAGGCCTCGGCGGCGTCGACGAGCACGGAGGGCCAGCCAAAAAGCTCGGCGCCTATCGAGACGATCCTGCGGCCCTCGAGTCCCGCGGGCGGGGACGGCGGCGGGTTTGCCTGATCGACTATGATCGACGAAAGAAGGAGGATGCCGTCGAGGCGCAAGAAGGCGAGCGCCGGAAAGAGGGTCGCGCCGGGATCGCGGCAATGCTCGAAGGTCTCGCCCTGCACGCACACGAGCTGAATGCCCAGCCGCCGGGCCGCCTCGCGAACCCCGGCGTACACCGATGACTGATACTCCTCGTCGAGGTATTTAAGGAAAAGGCCAATTCGCATCCAGGCGCTCCTCGCCGCCAGTATACCCCGCTTTCGAGCCATTGAGAACACGGGCTCGATAGGTATCCCTACCTAGGCGCGAATAGGTATAAAAGCCGATTCCGCGCGGGCGAAACACCAAGTATCATGTGCTATCAACTGCAGGAGGATTGTTATGAAAAAGACAATCGTTTTTTTGCTGGCGGTGGCCTTCGTGTTCGCGTCGTGTAAGTCCGCGGACTCGGCCTCGACCGCCGACTCCAAGACGCCAAAACTCTGCGCCCTGACTTTCGACGACGGGCCGAACGTCGACAAGACGCCCCTCGTCCTGGAGAAGCTCGAGAAGCACAAGGTCGTCGCGACCTTCTTCCTCGTCGGCCAGCTCGTCAACGACGAGACTAAGCCCGTCCTCGACCGCGCGGCCGCCCTGGGCTGCGAGTTCGGCAACCACTCGTGGGGTTGGGCGAGCATGAACCAGATGTCCACGGAGGAAATCAAGGAATCCGTCTCCATGACGGCCGCCGCGATCAAGAAGTACACCGGGCAAACCCCGCGCTTCTTCCGGCCGCCGAACCTCGCCACCAGCGACGAGATGTACGACGCGATCGGCCTCCCGTTCGCCGAGGGCGTTCTCGGCATGGACTGGGCGGGCTGCAATACCTCGGCCAAGGACCGCGCGAACAACGTCCTTTCCGGGATGAAGGACGGGGCGATCATCCTCCTCCACGACGTCCAGCCCGAGCCGCACCCCACGCCGGCCGCGCTCGACATCCTGATCCCGGCCCTGAAGAAGCAGGGCTACGAGTTCGTCACCGTCAGCGAGCTCTTCCGCCGCAAGGGTATCGACCCCGCGGGCAGGCAGTACCAAATGTGGAAGTACGTCGAGTGATCGACTGATCGCGCGCCGGGCATAACAGCCCGGGCGCGACCGGTTAGGCCTTCGGCCTGATCGGCACCTGTATCTCGGTTTGAAACTTCCGCGGGGACCGGGGAAGGATCATCCCCGGCCCCTTTCGGTAAATCTCCCGGCACGGGGAATCCGCCTCGAGAGAACGCTCCCGCAGGGCGTCGAAGAGGACGCGGTAGGTTTCCCCAATCGTCTCGTACGGGCCGTAGTGCACCAGGCTCAGGACGCGGATCTCCGGCAGCAGGCGACACTCGATGCCGGGGACCGATACCTCCTTACGCACGGGGACCATCGCCTCCATGTCGGCGTCGTCCTCCCGAAACTCCCGATCGTAATAGATGCAAAACGGCGCCCCGGAGCAGTAGCGCCCAACCTTCTTAAAAAGCTCGGTGAAGCGTACGCCGACGTCGGCGTACCGTCCCTTAAATCGAATCCCGCACGCGTAAGTCGGCGCGGTCCTCAGTTCCCGTATCTCCCTATCTTCCTTCATGATCGTCTCCTTCCCCGTCTCGAGGTACAGGGCAATCCGGTCGCGCACGCGGCGCATCCGGACGAGCTCGCGGTCGACGGACTCGAGCCTCCGCTCGAGATGACGCGCGAGGTCAAGGTCGTCCTGGCACGCCGAGAGGATATCCTTCATCTCCCGGTGGCTGAACCCAAGTTCCTGGAGGAGGACGACGACCTGCGCGCGCCGCCAGGATTCCTCCCCGTAAAGACGATAGCCAGTCTCGGGATCGACGCGCTCGGGAACGAGTATTCCCTCCTCGTGAAAGAGGCGCAATGCCTTCGCCGTGAGCCTCGTCGACGCCGAGAATTCGCCTATCGTCAGCATGCGCTACTCCTTCCGCCTCGCCGCGTTAAGGATAGTATAAAACTCCCGCTCGTTCCCGTACAGACGCAAGGCGATATCCCGTAGGGCCGCGTACTCCGAGCGCCGCCCATCCGCGCTCAGCGCCTTATAGGAAGCGGCGAAGGCGCGGAGCCGTGCCGAAAGGGCGTGCCAGTCGGCGATCGCGGCGTCGAGCGGATCAAGGGCATTGGCAAGCGAGCGATAGCTCGATCGCGTCGCGGCCTCGGCGAGGAAGTCGCGGTAGAGTCGGCGGAACGCGGCGCCCCCGGTTCCGTAATCCTCGATCGTCCCCGCTAGGTACTCGAGGACGGCGGGGACGAGAAAGGGCTTTGGCCCGTAGGTCTCGAGCTCGGCGAGGTCGTCGCCGAAGCGGGACAGGGCATCGAGGCTACCGGCCGAATTCGAGCCAACCTCGCTGAGCGATGCCTCGACGAGCCGATCCCAATCGAGACGGTACCCGGCGGCCGCCCTCTCCGCCCACGAATACTCCCCGCGCGGCGGGAAGACCTTTGTCCGCGAGGTCCGCGCGCGGTGCAGGTCCTTAAGACGAATCTCCCTGAGGCCGGCGAACTCGGTGTCGCTCACGAAGGCAACCTCTCGCCGATCGTCGATCGCGAACAAGGTGATCATGTGCCAGCCGAAGGAAAGATGCCGCGGGCCGTATTTCCCGCCGTACCGATAGGGCAAGAAGCGCATGTCCGTCCTGAGCACTACCGGCACGCCGCGCGCAAGAAGGGAACGGATCTCGGCCCAGCCCCAATCGCCCGCGAGCCGAGCGTCCCCGTCGCCGGGCAAACGCCGCTCCCAGGCTATGCCGGCGCCCTCGTAGAACACCTCGCGCATCCGCTCGTTCCGCGCCCCGATGAAGGGGAACGTCCCCCGCTCGAGCCGGAACGCCAAAGCCCCGCCTCCGCCCGCGATCATCGGCTCGGTGACCGGGTATCCGAGGGCGATGAGGGCGTTCATCATCGCCGAGCTTTCGCAGTGGCCGCCCGCGAGGGGAACGACTCCCGCGAGGGGGTTGGGGTCC
>JAKPSR010000250.1 GCA_029571425.1 Spirochaetota bacterium
CGCGCTCGAGCTGGTCGAGCATGTCCTGAAGCGAGAAGGACTCGCCCGCCATCTTCTTCTGGAGCTTCTCGGCCTCGGCGGCGTCGATCGTCTCCTGCGCCTTCTCGACGAGTGAGACGACGTCACCCATCCCGAGGATGCGCCCGGCGAGCCGCTCGGGGTAGAAGGGCTCGAGGTCCTCGACCTTCTCGCCCGTGCCGACGAAGAGGATGGGCTTGCCGGTGACGCTCTTCAGCGACAGGGCCGCGCCGCCCCGCGCGTCGGAGTCGAACTTCGTAAGGATGACGCCGGTCAGCGATACCTTCTCGTCGAAGGCCTTCGCGATCTCGACGGCGTTCTGCCCGGTCATCGCGTCGGCGACCAGCACGGTCTCGACGGGATCGACGGCCTTCTTAACCGCCAGGATCTCGTCCATCAGGGCCTCGTCGGCCTGCATGCGGCCGGCGGTGTCGACGATCAGGACGTCGTAGTTTCCCTTGCGCGCGGCCTGAAGGGCGCCCTTCGCGACGCGGACCGGATCCTTGGAATCTTCTTTGTAAACAGGCACGCCGACGCGCTCGCCGAGGATGGAGAGCTGCTCGACGGCGGCGGGACGCGCGAGGTCGCAGGCGGCGAGCAAGGGCTTCCGTCCCTGCTTGGCGAGCCGGAGGGCGAGCTTCGCGGCGCTCGTCGTCTTACCCGAGCCCTGGAGGCCAAGGAAGAGGACGACCGAGAGGGTGTCGGGCCCCTTGAGCTTGAGGTCCTGCCTCGAGTCGCCGAGGAGGGCGACGAGCCGGTCGTGGACGATCTTGACGAACTGCTGGCCGGGATCGACGGCGCGGAGGACCTTCTCGCCCTTCGCCTCCTCGATCGTCGCGTTGACGAAGCGGCGGACGACGCGGAGGTTGACGTCGGCCTCGAGGAGGGCCATCTTAATTTCCTCGACGGCCTCCTCGATGTTCTTCTCGCTGATCGTCGACTTGCCGGCGAAGCGGCGGACGACGTCGCCGAGCGCGTTGGTTACCTTCTCGAGCATACGCTAGATTTGCACCCCGTCGAGCAGCTTCTCGATGAAGTCGACCGGTGCGAGCTCCTTGTTGAGTATTCGATAGAGGCCGTCGCAAATCGGGAGCTTGAGCCCCTGAGTGGCCGATATCTCGTGGACGTACTTGCAGGCGACCGCGCCCTCGGGGAGGTAGCCGATTTCCGAGATGCGCGAGATCAGGTCGTCGAGGCTGGAGAACTTCTCGAGCACCCCGCTCTTGATGATGTCGTGCCCGAATCGGTGGTTGCGCCCGAACTTGCTGCGGCAGGTCACGTCGAGGTCCCCGACCCCGGAGAGGGAGGTGAAGGTTTCCGGATGGGTCGCCCCCATCGCGCGCCCGATGGTCAGGATCTCGTTCAAGCCAGCCGCGAACAGCAGCGACTCGGTGTTGTCGCCGAAGGCGTCGGATTTCTCGGCGATCGCGTCGAGGCAGCCGAACGCGATCGCGACGACGTTCTTCGCAGCCGCGCACACCTGCACCCCGACGACGTCGAGGCTCGAGTACACGAGGAGCCCCTTCGACTTGATGAGCTCGCGGAAGCGGATCGAGTTCATCGGGTTCTCGCTCGCCGCGATAAGCCCGGTGACCTTCCCCATCGCGACTTCCTCCGCGTGGCTGGGGCCCGAGATATAGACGACCGACTTGCGGTAGCTCGCGGGCAAGACGTCCTCGAGGGTCTCCACGATGAGGCGGGGCCCCGAGGCCGACGGGATGAATCCCTTCGTCAGTACGCCAATGCAGGTCGAGCCGTCCTTGATGTTCGGCACGCCGAGGAGGCCCTGCACGGTGCGCGCGAGGTAGAGAGAGGGGCTCGCCAGGATCAGGAAGCCCTTCCCCGTCGCGACCTCGGCCATGTCGGTCGAGGCGGTAAGGTTCTCCGCGAGCGGAAAACCGGGAAGGAAGCGCTCGTTCACGTGCCGCGCGTTGATCGACTCGACGACGTCCTTCTCGAGGGCCCAGATCGCGACCTCGTGCCCCTGCCGCGCGAGCGAGTGCGCCATCGCGGTGCCCCACGCCCCCGCCCCGATCACCCCGATTGACTGACTCATGCTTCTGCCTCCGTTAGTACCAGTGCGCGTTCCCGTCCACCCACGGGACGATCTCGTTCGGGTGGAAGAAAAGCTTAAGCTCGCGGGCCGCGCTCTCGGGCGAGTCCGATGAGTGGATGATGTTGTGGTTGGTGTGCACGCAGTAGTCGCCGCGGATCGTCCCGGGCAGGGACTCGCAGACGGCGGTGGGCCCGCACATCCGGCGGACCAGCTGGATCGCGTCGTCGCCCTCGATCGCCATCGCGACGACGGGCCCCGAGATGATGTAGGCGATCAAGTCGTCGTAGAACGACTTACCCTTGTGCTCGGCGTAGTGGGTGGTGGCCACGAGGGCCGGGATGCTCATCACCTTGAGCGCGACGATGTTCAGCCCTTTTTGCTCGAATCGCGACAGGATCTCGCCGACGATTCTCCGCTGAAGCACTCCCGGCTTCAGCATGGCAAAGGTTCTTTGGGTTGCCATGTATCCTCCAATAGTCTTGCCGGCATTCTACTATACTTTGCGGGCTTTGAGAACAGTGCGCGCCGCCACGCAGGCCAGGATGATGGCCCCGCCGGCGGCCGCCCGGGGCGATGGGTACTCGCGGGCGAAGATGGCGACCCAGACCGGGTTGAAAACCGGCTCGATCATGGTGATCAGCGACGTGCCGAGGGCCGAGACCCCGCGCACCCCGATCCCGTAAAAGAGCGAGGAGAGCCCGACCTGGAAGAAGCCGAGAAGGAGCAGCCCCGCCGCGCCGCGGGCGTCGGGCGGTCCCGCGCGCAGCATGAAGGGGATCGCCACCGCGACGGTAAGGAGGTGGGCGAGCATGATCGACTCGGTCGGCGACGAGTCCTTTTGCCGGCGCATGAAGATCGTCATCAGGGCGAAGGTGACGCCGGAGAGGATGGCGAGCAGGTTGCCGAGATTCGCCTGCAGGCTGAGGTCGTCGAGGAAGAAGAGGACCATCCCGCCGATCACCCCGGCGATGATGAGCCAATCGAAGCCGGTCGCGGTCTCGTCGCGGAGAAGGTAGCGGCCGAGGATGACGATGAAGATGGGCTCCATGTACTGGAGGAGGACGGCGTTCGCCGAGGTCGTCATCTTGTTCGCCAGGATAAAGAGGATCATGGTCGCCGAGTAAAAGAAGGCGGCGAGGATCTGGTTCCGCGAGAAGGTGAAGCGCGGCCGACGGACGAAGAGCCACATCGACAGGAAGCCGACGAGGCTTCGCCCCCCCGCGATCGCGAACGGGTCCCAGTCGACGAGCTTAAGCAGGATGCCGGCCGTGCTCCAGAGAAAGGCGCAAAGGGCGAGGGACG
>JAKPSR010000254.1 GCA_029571425.1 Spirochaetota bacterium
AGGCGGTCGAGGGCGAGGAGTCGATCGCAGCCAGGAAGCCTAAACTGGGCGGCGACGGCGAGGGCGCAAAGCGCGAGGCCGCACCCCGCGCCGACGATTACGTAGGTCATGCGCCCGTTATGGCACGCTTGGGCCCCGCCCGTCAACCCGATCGCGTCACTCCGCGAAGAGCGCGGCGATGCGATCCTTGTATATCTCGTTGATCCGGTGGCGCATCATCTCTTGCTTGCCGGAAAGCTCCTTGCCAACCTGGAAGCTTTCGGGAAGGAGGCCGAAGCGGAATATGCACTCGAAGGGGCGGAAGCCATTATGGTGGTTAACGATCCCGTCGATCGAGGTACGGAACAGCTGCTGTACCTCTGGGTGGTCGAGGAGCGTCTCGTAGTCGTCGGCCGGAAGGTCGTTCTCGCCGGCGAAGGAGAGCAGGGCCTCCTTCGCGGGCACGATGAGGGCGGCGAGGTACTTCTTGTCCTGGCCGAGGACGACCACCGACTCGACGTACTCGCACGCCTTGATCGCGCGCTCGATCGGGGCCGGCTCGATGTTCTCGCCGCCGAGGAGGACGATCGTGTCCTTCGCGCGGCCGGTGATCTTGATCTCGTAGTCGTGCGACAGCATCCCGAGGTCGCCGGTGTTGAACCAGCCGTCGGAGTCGATGACCCGCTTCGTCAGGTCCGGCCGCTTATAGTAGCCCTTCATCACCTGGCCGCCCCGGACCACGATCACCCCGGCCTTGCCGGGAGGCAGGGCCTCCGGAATATGCCACTCGCCGCCTCCCGCGTCCTCGACGGCCTTGGCGAGCAGCTCCGTGTCCACGATCCGGCACTCGGTGTCGGGGAACACCCTGCCGACGCAGCCGGGGCGCGGCCTCCACTGGTCGCGAAGCGACAGGATCGGCGCGGTCTCCGTGATCCCGTAGCCCTCGATCATGTTCATGCCGATCGCCCGGTAGAAGGCGTCCACCTGGGCCTGCAGCGCGCCGCCGCCCGAGATGCACATCCGCATCCGGCCGCCGAGTTTCGCGCGGACCTTTCGGTAGACGAGGAGGTCGCCGAGCGCGTTAAGGGGAAGAATCAGGAGCCAGGGGATAACGCCGATCAGGGTATCAATGACGCGGACGCGCGGCTTGAAGCGCGCGACGCGGCCGAAGGTCATGTCGCGCGCCCAGCAGTAGCGCTTTCCTACCCCGACGAAGAAGCCGAACAGGGCCTTCTTCACCCCGCCCTCCTTCTTGATCGCGCGGAAGATCCCGGCGGCGAGGGCCTCCCAGAGCCGGGGTACGCCCGGGATGATGTGCGGCCGCACCGCGGCGATGTCGGGGAACATGACGGAGGCGACGGGCTTGGAATAGGCCATCCCGCTCCCGCTCTCCAGGATGATGTACTGCATGCACCGCTCGAAGCTGTGCCATACCGGCAGAACGGTGAGCCAGATATCGCCCGGCTCGCTATGAAGGACGCCCGGGGTACGCGCGAGCTGCCAGGTATAGTTCGACTGGGTGAGCATGACGCCCTTGGGCTCGCCGGTCGTTCCCGAGGTGAAGATGATCGTCGCGATGTCCTCGCCCGTTCCCTTCGCCATCTCATCCTCGACCGCGCTCGGGTGACTCGCGCGCCAGGCGGCGCCATCCTTCATCATAGCCCAGAAGGAACGAAGAGTGATTCCCTTCCCGCTCGCGGCGGAAACGTCCGAGGCCTCGGGCTCGTTGAACATCACCAAGGTCTTCAACGCGGGCAGGGAGGCCGAGCTATTCAGGATTTTTGTAAGCTGATTCTTGTTCTCGATGAAGGCGAGAGGGCATTCGGTAGTCGAGAGTATAAAGGAGATCTCCCTCTCCATCGAGTCGCAGCCGCGGGGAACGTCGGCGGCGCCAAGGGACAAGGTGGCGAGGTCGGCGATCAGCCATTCCCTTCGGTTATCCGAGATCAAACCGACGTTCGTGCCTTGCCCAATACCGAGGGACTTGAGGGCGGACGCGCAGTCGAGGACGTCCCCATAGAGCTCGCGGTAGGTCCGTGTCTGGAATGTGCCGTCGGGACCTTTGTAGGCCTGCACGACGGCGTCGGGGCGCTTTCGCGCGCGGTCTTGGAACATGAGGGGAACGGTCGCCTGAATCGCCATGGGATTCTCCTTTATAGGCTCCTCGAGCCGAATGCTGTCGGTATTGTATTACACTTTTTCGGATTTCGTCAAATTGTCGTTTCTCATACGAACTAACTGGTTAGTTAACCATGCGCCTAACCAACCAGTTAGTCGGTAGGTCTTCTCACTAACCATTTAGTCGAGAGGTCGCCAAGCCCCTTCCTTGACACCGACATTCACTTCCCCGATGATACCCACATGGCAAGTCGGTCCCGTAGCCTCAAAGCCACCGTCCTCACTCTGACCGAATTCGGCGAGGGGCACCGCGAAGCCCTGCTTCTCACCGAAAGCGAGGGGTTACTCCGTGCGGCCGTCTTTGGCGGCGCGAAAAGCAAGCTCCGCGGGCTCGTCGCCCCCTACCAAACCGGCGTCGCGTGGCTGTATTCGGATCCCGTTAAAAAATCCCATAAGATCACCGACTTCGACGTCACCGCTTGGCGGCCGGCCATCCGCGAAAGCCTGGTCCGCACGTGGTGCGCCGCCCTCTGCGCCGAGCTCTGCTCGCGCACCCACGGAACCGCCGACTGGGTCCTCGTCAACGGCTTTCTCGACGGAATCGACCGCTCATCGGACGCGGAGTGCCGTCGCGGCCTCCTCCGTTTCCTTTGGAGAATCCTCTCGCACGCAGGGGTCGCCCCGGACCTCTCCGCCTGCGCGCGCTGCTGCCGAATCGGGACCGCCGTTGGCCAAAACGGGGAAAATGAAGTACTATATTATTCGCCGTACGAGGATGCCTGCCTCTGCGCGCTTTGCGCCCGGGCCGAGGAACGGAATTTCCCCATACCGGCGGAAGCGGCCGCCTACCTGCGGGCGACGGCGGATCGGGAGGCGCGCGAGGCCCGCGCCCTTTCCCTCGGTCCCGAGTCCGAGGCAGCCCTTAGGAATTTCCTATTCTTCCTCGCGTCGCGCCTCGTCGGGGGCTCACTCCGCGCGGTCGAGACGGGGGAAGGCATCATATAGACGACGGGCCAAGGAGCGACCATGCGCGCAGTGGACATCATCGTTAAGAAACGGGGCTCGCCGGCGACCCCGACGGGAGCCGAGCTCTCCCGCGAGGAGATCAAGTTCCTCGTCGATTCCTACGTCCGCGGGGAAATACCCGACTACCAGGTCTCGGCTTGGCTGATGGCCGTCTACTTCAACGGGATGAGCTTCGCCGAAACGGGGGCGCTGACCGAGGCCATGCTCCGCTCGGGCGCCACCTTCGACCTCTCCGGCATCCCGGGCCCCTTCGTCGACAAGCACTCGACGGGCGGGGTGGGCGACAAGATATCGCTTCCCCTCGCCCCGATCGCGGCGGCCTGCGGGGTTCGCGTGCCCATGATGAGCGGTCGCGCCCTCGGTCACACGGGTGGCACCCTCGACAAGCTCGAGTCGATCACCGGCTACCGAACCGCCCTCTCGGTTCCTGAATTCCGCGACTTTCTCTCGCGGACCGGCTTCGCGATGACCGGCCAAACCAAGGAGATCGTCCCCGCGGACCGACTCCTCTACGCCCTTCGCGACGTCACCGGCACCGTCGAGTCGATCCCGCTGATCACGGCGAGCATCCTCTCGAAGAAGGTCGCCGAGGGCGCGGACGCCCTCGTCTTCGACGTCAAGTGCGGCTCCGGCGCTTTCATGAAGAACATAGACGACGCCGAGCGCCTCGCCCAAAGCCTCGCCGGGACCGGCCGCGCGATGGGAAAAAGGATCGTTGCCTTGATCACGGCGATGGACGAGCCCCTCGGACGCGAGGTCGGAAACTTCCTCGAGATCGAGGAATCGATGGACGTCCTCGAGGGGAAAGGCCCGCGCGACGTCGTCGAGCGGTAACGCGTGGCCGAGCACAGCACGCCCTCCCGCTTGCGCCCACTCCGGTTCCGGGCAAGGTCGACGCGGCCCGGCCCAACCTCCACGGGCAGCCCAAAGCGCGGCTGGCACCGACATGCCAGCAACCG
>JAKPSR010000273.1 GCA_029571425.1 Spirochaetota bacterium
GACGATCTCCTCCACGCCGTCCGCGATCGAGACGGTGAGGAGGCTGTTCTCGAAGACGTCGAGGGTAAGCTCCTTTCCAAGCACGATCTGCGCCTCGGAAAGGTCGGCGGTCCGGATCGTGTCTCCGCGATACACCGGGGAGTCGTGCCTAAGCCGCTCCCAGCGGTACGACGACGCCTGACGCCGCGTGACCGTGCGCTTGCGAAGCACGATCGTGCCAAGCTCCTCGGCCCCTGCGCGCCCAACGACGAGGTTGATGTCCCGCACGAAGAGGTAGGAGAGAAAGGCGACGAGCGCGAGGATTATCGCGGTGAAGCAGGCGTCACTTCGGGAGAATCTCATACTTCACTTCTTCTTTTTCCGGGTCAACGAGGCCTTTCGGCGCCTCTATCCCGAGGAGGGCGCGCAACTCCCCGAGGGTCGTGGGGCCACTCTCGCCCCGAAGGTTCACGACTGCGTAGATTTTCAGCGGCTCGACCTTACCCTTGACCTTTATCGGGGGCATGGGCTCGACCACGAGATAGTTCCGGAGAAGCTCGTAGGTATGGTGCGACACGAGTATGTCGGTGCCGAAGGGCTTGTTCAGCGCCTCGATGCGGCTCGCGAGGTTGACGGCGTCGCCGATGACCGTGTACTCCATGCGCTGGGCGGACCCGATCTGGCCGGCGAGGCAGGGCCCGGTGTTGATGCCGCACCCGATGCGAATGATGGGCTTGTCGGCAGAGCCGCGGCCCTTGTTGAACTCGATAAGGGAACGCCGCATGGCTATGGCGGCGTGGAGGCAGGAGAACGCGTCGCGGGCGGCGTCCCCCTTCGAGACGGGCGCGCCCCACACGGCCATGATCGCGTCGCCGATGAACTTGTCGACGACGCCGCCGGTCTTCTCGACGCACGAGACCATGCGGGTCATGTACTCGTTCAGGAACTCGACGACGGCCTCTGGCGCGAGCCGCTCGCTGATCGAGGTGAACGACCGGATGTCCGAGAAGAATATGGTGGCCGTCTTCCTGACGCCGCCAAGGGCGAGGTTGCCGGTCAACGCCTGCTCGGCGACTTCCTTGTTGACGAATTTCCCGAAGGTCTCCTTGATGCGCTCGCGTTCGGCGAGCCCCTTGCCCATCTGCGAGAAGCTTCGTGTAAGCAAGCCCAGCTCGTCGCGGCTCGTCGGCTTGATGGCGACGTCGAACTCGCCCTTCTCGATGCGGCGCGCGGCCTCGACGAGCCTGAGCACCGGCTGGCTGACGGTCTTCGAGAAGAACCAGACGGCCAGGATGGAAAGAAGGACGACGATGGCGGTGATGATGATGTTTCGCCGGGCGACGTCGACCGCGGCCACGTACACCGTCTCGAGCGGCACGCTCGAAAGGACGGTCACGTTCCCGAGGGGGATTTTGTGGAACGCGCCGAGGCTTTCGCTCCCGTCGGCGCCTCGGTAGCGAAACTCCATGTTAGTCGAGGTGGCCACGAGGCTTTTCGAGACAAGGGGATCGTCCGATAGGTTCGCGCCGCGCTTAACGGCGGCGAAGTCAGGATGGACGATAAGACCGCCGTCGTAGCCCACGGCCATGATCGAGGCAGCGGAGTCGGTCTGCACCATCCCCTGGAACGACGCGGTGGAGAAGACGCAGGCGAGGTAGTTGTCGGTGCCGAAGTCGCGGCAAGGGGCGAAGAG
>JAKPSR010000284.1 GCA_029571425.1 Spirochaetota bacterium
CTACGTCCTTGGCGACGAGACCGGTCAAAAGACTGCGCACTGAGTCAATCCGCTGGAGGTTGCCGATGAACACGAAGAACGCGACGAACGTCAGCAGTAGCGAATAGTCGACCCGCGCGAAGAGATCGCGCGCGAATAGCGCGAGGAAGACGACGACGGCGGCGAGCGCGATCCTCCAGTCGACGACGCGAAAGACCGCGAGAACCGACATGACGAAAAGCGCGGTGAGGACTGCCACGAGGCGCCTATTCGGCTTTCCCGCGTAGCCGGTCGAGGGGGCGGTGAGCCCTACCCTCGCGGGAACTGCCAGAAGGGCGAGGGCGAGAAAGACTGCGCCGGCCGCCACGATGGGACCGATCGCGCAAAAGAAATCGATCGGGCTCATCTCGTAGAACGAGAAAAGATAGAGGTTTTGTGGGTTGCCGACTGGTGTAAGGGAGCTGCCGACGTTCGCCGCGATGGTCTGCAGCACGATGATCGTCGCCCGCGACGATGCGCTCGCGACTGGACCAAGCAGGGCGAGCGAAAACGGCACGAAGGTAATCAGGGCGACGTCGTTGGTGACGAACATCGACGCGGCGAAGGTCGCGAAGACGAGGGCGAGCGCGAGGGCTCGGAGACTGCCGGTTAGCCTGATCAACGAAAGTCCGACGATCTCGAAAACCCCCTGCTTCCGAAATCCTGCCACCACCGCCATTAGGCAAAACAGGGACGACAGCACCTTCCAATCGAGGTAGTCGAGGTAGCCGCGGTCGGGCGGGACGAAGGCGGCCGACGAGATCGCGGCGACGAGGGAGATCAAGAGGACGGTTTCGCGCATCGCGAACCGCGCGACGGCATTCGCGATTAAGCTGAGGTATTTCATTGTTTCATCCTATCGAGGAGACAAGCGAAAGAATTTCTCCGAGGCGAGACTCGAGCCCGGCACCGCCCGGAAGATCGAGGGCAATGCGCGCGGGTCGCCCGGCGAGAACGACGGCGCGGTCGGCGAGCGCCGCCGCCTCGCGAAGGTCGTGGGTAACCGCGATCACCGTACTGTGTTCCTCGGCGCGGAGGGCGCGCACGAGATCGATGAGCTGCGCCTTGGTGGCAGGGTCCTGAGACTGGAACGGCTCGTCCATCAGTAAGAGGGGCGCGGGATAGGCGAATGCCCGCGCGATCGAGACTCGCTGCCGTTCCCCGCCCGACAGACGGTCGGGAAACGAGCGAAGCCGGTCGCCGAGCCCGACCTTGGCGAGATACTCGCGCGCCCTATCGCGCGCGGCTCGTTGGTCGCCGGGAAGGACAAGGCTGAGGTTGCGCTCGACGGTATGCCAGGGAATGAGACGGGGCTCCTGAAAAACGTAGGAAACCGAGCCGACGGCGAGCGAGTTCAGCAAGGTCGTCTTACCGACGCCCGAAGGGCCGAGGATGACCGTGATCTCGTCCTCGGGAAAGTCGATCGAAAAATCGGAGAACACCGTTCGATCGCCGTACGAGACGGATAGGCTTTCGATTTTCATTTCAAGCCCCCTCACCGCCCCTGAGCCTGGAAAGCGCCCGTAGCGCGAGGGCGAAGACTGCCTCAGTCGCCACGCAGAGAAGTATCCCGACGACGGTAAGGGCGAAGACTCGCGCGGTTTCGAGATGGACCTTCGCCTGCTGCATGGCGCTCCCGATCCCGAAGCGCGGGGAGCCGAGTATCTCGCCGGCTATCGCGACCTTCCACACGAGTCCGAGCGAACCTGAGGCGCCCGAGACGATGTAGGGAACGGCCGACGGCAGGCGGACGTGTAGCAGCGTCTTGCGCCTACTCAGGCGGTATACCCGGGCCATTTCGAGCAGTCGCGGGTCCGCGCTCGTGACCCCGCGCGATACCGCCTCAGTCATCACGGGCAGGGCCATCAGGGCGGCGACCGCGATGGGCACGGTCGAGGACCCGAGCCATAAAAGGGCGAGAAGGATGAAGGAAACGACGGGAGACGCCTTTATCACCGCCATCCACGGGCGAAGGGCGGCGTCAAACGAGCGCGAGGCGCCGGCGGGGATACCGAGGGCGAGACCGAGACCAAGTGTGAGCGCG
>JAKPSR010000329.1 GCA_029571425.1 Spirochaetota bacterium
CACGCTCGATACGACGAACATGATCGTCTGGAAGATATACCCAAAGGCGACGATGTGGAAATACTCCGCGCCGATGCGGATCACCTCGGCGTCGGGCGTGAAAAGGGAGACGAGCGCGGAACCGAAGGCGAGGAGGCTGCCGGAAAGGGTCAGCGTGATCGCCATCGCCATCGCGAGGGCGGCGACGAGCCCTCGGTTCACCCGCTCCCCCTTGCCGGCCCCGAGGTTCTGCCCGGTAAAGGTCGACACCGCCATGCCGATATTCATCGCGGGCATGACGACGAAACTGTCGAGCTTGCCCACCGCCGAATAGGCCGCGGCCGGATTCGTGCCGAACTGGTTGACGACCGCGGTGAGCGTCGCGAGCCCCGCCGCGATCAAGGTTTGCTGGGCGCCCGAGGGAAGCCCGATCCTGAACGTCTCGCGGAATATCTCGCGGTCGAATTTCAGCGACCGGAAATGCACGCGGTACTCGGGGTTGCGCTTATTGAGGTATCGGATGGTCCAAACGTAGGCGACGGCCTGCGCGATCACGGTCGCGATCCCGACGCCGGCGACCCCCCACTTGAACACTATGACGAAGACGCTGTCGAGGATGATGTTGACGACCGTCGAGATGATGAGCGCGTAGAGCGGGGTTCTCGAGTCGCCGAGGCCGCGGAGTATGGCGCTGAGGGCGTTGTACCCGAAGCTCACGATCGAACCCGCGAATATGATCCTGAGGTATAGGGTCGCCGGGGCGATGACGTCGGCGGGCGTGCCCATCAGCCGGAGTATCGCCGGCGCGAGCAGGATGCCAAGAACGGTGACGCCGAGGGCGAACCAGTTCATCACGAACATCGTCGTGTCGATCGCGGCGCGCACCTTGTCGCGTCGTCCCGCGCCGAAGTATTGGGCAATCAGGATGTTCCCGGCCATCCCGAAGCCCATCACAAGGGCGATCGAGATGAAGATCACGGGGAAGGATTGGCCGACGGCGGCGAGCGCCTGCTTCCCGACGAATTGGCCGACGATCACGCTGTCGACCATATTGTACAACTGCTGAAACACGTTCCCCGCGAGCATCGGGAGGGAAAAGAGGAGGATCAGCTTCGCCTCGTTTCCCTTCGTAAGGTCCTTCACGCCTCAATGGTAGTGAAAGGGAATGCGAGGGTCAAGGCGGGCCGCGCTGCGGGCCGCGCTGCGGGCCGCGTTACGCCGCGTTTATTCCTCGCCGACCGGTCGGTCGCCCTTTTCCCCGCTCGTCACGCCCGCCATGCACGCGAACGCGAGCAGGAAGAAGACCGAGCAGAAGACGAACATCGAGCGGTGACCGGCGCGGTCTATCACGGCGCCCGACAGGGCCGGTGCCACGATCGCGGCGAGCTGTGAGAAGGTGTAGTAGAGGCCGGTGTATACCCCGATGTTCTCGAAGCTCGCCATCTGCCAGAGCATCGGAAATGAGTTGGCGACGACGGATATCCAGAACACGCCGAAGGCGAACATCAGGCCCCAGAAGACGTAGACGAGCGACGCTGCGGGGATGCCCAGAAGCGGCCCCACGGGCTCGACCCAGAAGACGGCGAAGGTGACGACGGCGATCGCGACGAGCGAGATCCTGATCATCCGCTTTCGTCCCCACTTGCTCGCGGCGTAGCCCATCGGGATCGCCGCGAGGGCGGAGGAGATTCCCACCATTCCCATCGCGAGCGGGCCCTGCCCCGTCGTGAGTCCGAAGGCAAGGATACTGTACTCGGTCAGGAAGGGCACGACGCCCTGATAGCCGACGAACCAAAGAAAAAGGCTCGCGAGGACGAGGAAGCCGCTGCGATCGCGCGCGGTAAAGACCGTCGACACGCTCCTAAAGAACGGAACCTTCTCCGACGCGGCACCAGGTTCCGCGCGCCTCTCGCGCACGAGGGCGAGGAGTACGACGACGGCAAGGAGCACGAAGATTGCCGCCGCCGGAAACGCGAGCCGGTCCTTGGTGCGGCCGAGCAGCGGGAGGATGGCGTCGACGTCCATCAGCCGGGCGAGGAAGAGAGTGCCGACGATGGCGGCGATGTTTCCCATCGTGTTGATGACCCCGTTCGCCTGGGAGCGGTATTCGCCGGGAATGGTGTCCGGCATCAGGGCGACGACCGGCCCGCGCGCCGATTGCTTGAATACGTTTAGGAGAACCAGGAGGGATACGAGGGCGACGAGGGACCACTCGGCCGCGTAGGGCACGAGGGCGAAGGATACCGCGGAAAGGGGAAGCAGGGTGACGATCCAGGGCATGCGGCGCCCGATCGGGGTGCGCGTGTGGTCCGACCACACCGAAACGACCGGGATCAGGAAAAGGGCAAGCAGGTTGTCGAGCGCCATGATGGCCCCGATGACCGACTTGTACGGGATATACCTTGCGAGGAATATCTGAACGTAGCTGTCGTACAGCGGATCCATCATCCCGACGGTAAAGAAGCCAAAGCCGATCAAGAAAGTCAGGGGAAGATAATGCCGAAATCCGCGCTCAGTGGTATCCATACGATCTCCTATCCGTGGTAGTATAGCATGCGTGATGAAGGAACGGAAAAAA
>JAKPSR010000356.1 GCA_029571425.1 Spirochaetota bacterium
GGTTCAGGATTTTTGGATCACGCCCGAGGGGCAGGGCCTTTCGCCCGAGGGCTATTTTATCTACCCCGACGGGGATGGATCGATACTTCACCAATACGAGACGATTTTTTCGTCCTTTTTTTTCGTGTATTCGAATCGAAACTATCACGCGAACCAGAGCCTCGACTTCTTCTACGACCACCAAGAGCCCTCCGGCGCCATCCGCTGGAAGTACGACCTTCTGAGCGGCGAGCCCATCCTCCCGAAGGACAACCCGGAGGGGATCGGGATGCCCCTGTTCGCGTGGGCCGAGTTTAACCTGTTTCACAAAACCGCCAATAAGAAGCGGATCAAGGACGTGATGCCGGTGCTTCAACGGTACATGGCGTGGATCGACGCGACCTTCAAGAAGGATAACGGGCTCTATAAGGTCCCGCTCGCCGCGACGACGATGACCAACTCGCCGCGCAAGAAGGCCGCCTTCCTCGTCGACTTCAACACCGCGCTTGCGATCAACGCCCTCTATATGTCCGCCCTAGGCGATATCCTGAACGACAAGGACCTTTCTTTTCAGTACAAGCGGATGTATTTCTCGCTAAAGACGCGGATCAACTCGATGATGTGGGATCCCGATACCGGGTTCTACCACGACCTCGACGACGGCGGCCGCCGTCAGGCGCAGAAGACGATCGCCGGTTTTTGGCCCCTGCTGGCCGAGATCCCGAACGAGGATAAGGCCGAGCGCCTGATCTCGCACCTGTCGAACCCGAAGACCTTCGGCGTCGACCATCCATTCCCGAGCCTCTCCGCCGACGACCCCGACTACGACGAGCGGGGCATGGGCTACCGCGGAAGCGTTTTCGCCCCCTTCACCTTCATGGTGGTAAAGGGCCTCGAGAAATACCACCGCTGGGACCTCGCGCGCGAGTGCGCGATCCGGCACCTCTACTACGTACTCGACGCCCTGTCGCCCAACGGCGAGCAGAATAAGGGCTGCCTGTGGGAGGCGTACCTGCCCCAGAAGGAGGGCCCCGCCCAGTGGCCAGGGAAGGAAGGCTTCCCGCGCCGGCAGTACCTGCCGTTCACCGGGCTCTCGACGATCACCCTGATGATCGAGAACATCATCGGGCTGTCGATCAGCCTTCCGCGGAAGACCGTCGACTGGATCATCCCGAACCTCGAGGTGATGGGCATCGAGAACCTGAGCCTCAAGCGCAACCTGATCACCATCCTCTCGAACAAGAGCCAGCGGGGGTGGGAGATACACATGGAAAGCGAGAAGCTCTACTACTTCACGATCAACATCCTCGGGCAGAAGAAGAAGACCTTGCCGATACCCTCCGGCAAGTGTTCCATGCTAATCGACAAGCTCTAGCCGCGCGCGGCTGCCGACCATGAAAGAAGCCGCGGCGACGCCGGCCCGCCTTGAGGCCGTCATAGAGATCGGATCGACCGGGTTGCGGCTCCTCGTGGTCGAGGTGTCGCCGTCCGGCGAGTGGAAGGTCGTCGACCGCGCCGAGCGGGCGCTCGCCCTGGGCCGCGACGTCTTTACCTCCGGCGCGATCTCGCGCGAGTCGCTCCTTCAGTGCCTGGCCATCCTCAACCGCTACCGCGAGGCCCTTTCGGGTTGGGGAATCGGCGACGAGTGCGTTACCGTCGTCGCGACGAGCGCCATCCGCGAGGCCCGGAACCGCGACTCGATCCTCGACCGCGTCGCGGTCAAGACGGGGTTCCGCGTTCGCGTGATCGACGGGATCGAGGAGAACCGCCTGATGTACCTCGTCGTCGACCACGCGCT
>JAKPSR010000358.1 GCA_029571425.1 Spirochaetota bacterium
GATCGGTGTACCGCACCGGGAGGGCGACGACCAGGCTTCCTTCGGCCGCCTCGGTCGCCGAACGGTTTAGCGATGCGGAGGCCGAGGCGCTCTACCGCGCCTCCGGCGCCGAGCTCGCCGCCCTCGGCATCGGCCTTAACCTCGCGCCCGTCGCCGAGACACTGACGCCCGCGAATGCCCCCTTCCTTGACGATCGCGCCTATTCCGGCGATCCTGATCGAGTTGGCGCGTACGCGCGCGCGGCGGTTCGCGGCTTTCGTGCGGGTAGCGTACTCGTCGCGCTCAAGCACTTTCCCGGGAACGCCGGCGAGGACCCCCATAAAGGGCTGCCCGTCCTTTCCGTCGGGGGCGCGGAATTCGCGCGACTTTACGTTGCCCCGTTTCGGGCGGCCTTGCGCGAAAGAGCGGACGCCGTTCTCGTCTCGCACGTCGTCGTCCCGTCGGTTGAGAAGGACGTTCCGTTTTGCCTTTCGCGGAAGGGCGTGACCGGGCTCCTTCGCGGCGAGCTGGGTTTCGATGGACTCGTGGTGACCGACGATCTCGCGATGGGGGCGCTCTCCCGCGCGGGCTTCTCGCCGCCAGAGGCTGCCGTGCGCGCGATAGAGGCGGGGTGCGACCTCGTTCTCGTCACCGACCCGGGAATCGGTCGCGTCGTTCGCGCGATAGCGGCGAGGGCGAGTTCCGACGCGGGTTTTGCGCGCCGGCTCGATGAGGCCGTGACCCGCGTTCTCGTCGCGAAGGCGCGGGTCGCTCTCGCCTCGACCGCCCTCAGGCGATATCGGGATTCGCGTTCGCCGGGAGGTCGGCCAATACCGCTCGCCCTCGACAGGCTCTCGTCCGCGCGGAAGGCGGGCGAACGGGCGCTGCGCTCGGGATCGGGCGCGCGCGCGTCGGAATAGCGTTCGGAATGGCGCAAGGGGGAATTGATGAGTGACGATGCGAAGGATAGGGTGCTTCTGATCGGCGGCGGGTTCGCCGCGGTCAACAAGCGGGTGGGCGAGGTGTGCGAGGAGACGGACGAGAACCGCGACTGGTCGGTGTCGGCCGTCTTTCGCCCCGCGCTCGAGACGGCCGTCGGACACCGGTTACCCGACCTCGGCGCCGTGCATCGACTCGACCGCCCGGTCTCGGGCTGCGTGATATTGGCTCTCGACAAGGCGTCGCTTTCCGGACTCTCCGAGCGCTTCGCCGCGCGCGAGGCGCGAAAGGTGTATTGGGCCGTTGTCGAGCGCCCGTCGGCAGTATCCATCATGCGCGAGGGGCGGCTTGATCACCTGCTTCGGTTCGATCCCACGCGGCAAAAGGCGCAACTCCGCGATTGGGACGGTGCTTCCGATCCCGGCGCGGGGCCCTGGCGCACCGCCAGCCTTCGCTGGCGGCTTCGCGGCGAGGGTGACCGATACCTCTTTCTCGAGGTCGAGCCGCTGACCGGGCGGGCGCACCAGATACGCGCCCAACTCGCTGCGGCCGGGATGCCGATAAAAGGAGACCTAAAATACGGCGCGCGACGGAGCGAGCGCGCGGGAGGGATTCGCCTGCACGCCCGTTCCCTTTCGTTCGATGGTCTCGCGGGCGAGCCGGTGTCCGTCGAGGCGCCGCTTATCGATCCCGACCCGCTTTGGCTTGCCTTCGAAGAGGCGGGGAGATGAGCGCGAGCGAGCGGACTTCGGGCGCGGATGCCTTCGAGGCGCGGTACGCCCGGCTCTTCGGCGAGCGTTGGCCGTCGCTTCGCGCGGCCTTGCTCGCCCCTTCCCGGCAGGTCGCCTTCTCCGATTGTCTCGAGAAACCGTACTATCTAGACGCGGCGAGCGTGGAGGCGGCCCTCGCGCTTCCCCCGCTCGAAGGCGAATCCGACGGTTCCATCCTCGACATGTGCGCGGCCCCGGGAGGCAAGACCCTCGTGCTCGCGTCCCGATTCCCCGCGCCCGCTCGGATCACGGCGAACGAGCTTTCTCGCGACCGCCGCTCGCGGCTCCTCTCGGTCCTCGAGGAACATCTTAACGGCGAGTCGCTCGCGCGGGTATCCGTGACGGGCCGCGACGCCGCGCGTTGGTCGCGGTTCGAGACCGACGCGTACGACCGAGTGCTGCTCGACGCGCCCTGCTCCTCGGAGCGACACGTCCTCTCGTCCCCGGTCCATCTTGCCCAGTGGAGCGAGGCCCGCGTGCGAAACCTGGCGGTCAGGCAGTGGGCGCTCCTATCGGGAGCTTTCCTCGTCCTGAGGAAAGGAGGTTTTCTCGTGTACGCGACGTGCGCGCTTTCGCCAGAGGAAAACGACGGCGTCGTCTCCCGTCTCGCGAAAAAGTACCCGAACGCGCGAATCGTCGACCCCGGCGGGATCGGCGAGCGGACGGAATTCGGCGCGCATGTCCTGCCGGACCGGGCGGACGGCGCGGGGCCAATCTACTACGCGCTTGTTGGGAAGGAATAAGTCTTATTCGGCCCGGACGAGCCTGCGGACCTGCTCGTGCGAGCGGGGATCGTCGTCCGCGAAGGGCCTGCGATACAGGAACTCGTACAGCGAGATGACGTCTTGGGGTGAAAGGTCGATGAAGGTCGTCCCGTAGGACACCGTATCCTCGTCCGCGAACCTGCGCAAAACCTTGGCCGCGCAGTCGACGCTCTTTCCTCCGAGGGAAATCTGCACCGAAAACACGGACCCCTCTTTAATCGGGGTGCGGATCTCGTCTCGCGGGATCGAGATCAGCATCCCTCCCGGGCTCATGTCGAGTATCTCGGCCCGGTGGCCGATCGCTCGCGATCCTTGCACCTCGCACTGGAAGTACCCGGACTGCTTAAGGCTAAACGCGAGGACGCGGGAAAAGTCCCAAAGGTAATCGACCATATTGATGTCGAACGAGAGGGCGTCTGGGCCCCTGTTCGCGAGGTAGATGTACCCAACGACGTATTGGTAGTAGACGATCGGGCACCAAATTTCCGAGGTCACCCCGCGCGCTTTCTTTTCCGAGAGAAGCCGCTCGAAACGGGAACCGGTGACGAAGTAGTCGGGATCCTCGTACTGCTCCTCGATCTTCTCCGTGATGATGCGGCCCTCGGCGTATGGGTCGTTCTTCGGGAGGCCGGACGTCGTCGACGGGACGAAGAGAACCCGCCCGGTCTTGCTGATCAGCGTTTCCTCGTACTGCTCGGGCGACCTGGTTCGGAACATCACGATGGTGTTCTCGGAGGACTTTGGCGCGACGGATTCCTTGAAGCGGAGGATAAGCTCCTGGATTCCCTTCGCGGAAAGGC
>JAKPSR010000227.1 GCA_029571425.1 Spirochaetota bacterium
GTTACGGCGGGGACCGAGGCGAGGGTTCTCGATCTCTACAGCGCCCTTGTCGCCGAGGCGTCGAGTGCGGCCGGCGCTGTGGTCGTTATATCGGGTAGCAAGGCGCCGGGGTTCTCGGCGGATATTTTTCCAGAGATGACCAGGCTCGCCACGCTCGCCGGTCTCCGCGTCGTCCTCGACGTCCGCATGGATGACCTTCGCTTGTCGGCGCCCCACGGAGCCTACGCGATCAAGGTGAACGAGGACGAGTTCCGGGCGACTTACGCGCGGGGAGGGGAGTCGACTCCGGACGCGATCGCCCGGGTGCGTCGCGAGACCGGCGCGCTCGTCGCGGTGACCGCAGGCCCTCGGCCTGTCGTCGCTGACGGCGGGGACGGGCCTGCCGAGTATCCCGTGCCGGCCGTCGCGGCGGTGAACCCGATTGGCTCGGGGGACGCCTTCGCGGCAGGGCTCGCGCTCGCCCTCTCTCGCGGGGCTAACTTCGCCGAGGCCGTGCGCGAGGGGATCAGGCTCGGTTCCCTTAACGCGCGAACGGAGGCACCGGGCTCGATCCTGGTTTGACTTTTATCGCCCATTTAAGGATATTTAACGTATGGCTGAACAAACGATAGTGCCGATCGAGCAGCTCCTGCCGAACAAACTTTTCCTCGTGCCCCTGACCGGGCGGCCGATATTCCCCGGCATATTCACGCCGGTGATGATCAACAACCCCGACGACGTCAAGGCCGTCGAGGACGTATACTCGGGCGACGGGTTCGTCGGGATATTGATGATCAAGAACGAGGTCGATTCCCCTACGGTCGCCGACCTTTACGACGTGGGCACGGTCGCCCGCATCATCAAGAAGATCAACCTCCCCGACGGCGGGGTGAACATATTCATCTCGACGCTGAAGAGGTTTCGCATCAGGAAGGTGGTGAGCGAGCGCGAGCCGATGGTCGCGATCGTCGACTATCTCGAGGACACCGAGGACGACACCTTCGAGGTCAAGGCCCTGACTCGGGCCCTGATCGGCGAGATGAAGGAGATATCGGAGAACAATCCCCTTTTCTCGGAGGAGATGCGCCTCAACATGGTCAACATCGACCATCCCGGCAAGATCGCCGACTTCATCGCGAGCATACTCAATATAGAGAAGCGCGAGCAGCAGCGCATCCTGGAGATACAGAACGTGCGCCAGCGGATGGAGCAGGTCCTCGTCTTCATCAAAAAGGAGCAGGAGCTCCTTCGCGTGCAGAAGAAGATCCAGGGCGAGATCAACGACCGCATCGAGAAGAACCAGCGCGAGTACTTCCTCCGCGAGGAGCTCAAGACCATCAAGGAAGAGCTCGGGATGACGACGGACGCCAAGGGCGCCGACTACCAGAAATTCAAGGAGCGGATAGACGCGCTGAAGTTCGAGGGGGAGATCAAGGAGACCGTCGAGAGCGAGCTCGAGAAATTTTCCCTGATGGACGCGAACTCGAGCGAGTACATCGTGACGCGCAACTACCTCGAGACGATCGTGAGCCTCCCGTGGGAAGCCCCTACGGCCGAGGCCTACGACATGAAGGAGGCGCGCGCGATCCTCGACGGCGACCATTACGGCCTCGACGACGTCAAGAAGCGCATCGTGGAGTATCTGGCGGTGCGCAAGCTCAAGAAGGACACGAAGGGATCGATCGTCCTTCTCGTCGGCCCGCCCGGCGTCGGGAAGACGAGCGTCGGTCGGTCGATCGCGCGCGCGATGAACAAGCCCTTCTTCCGGTTCTCCGTGGGCGGCATGCGCGACGAGGCGGAGATCAAGGGACATCGCCGAACCTACGTCGGCGCGATGCCCGGCAAGATCATCCAGGGGCTGAAGATCGTCAAGACGAAGGCGCCCGTCTTCATGATCGACGAGGTCGACAAGATGGGGCAGAGCTACCAGGGCGACCCCTCGAGCGCCCTCCTCGAGGTCCTTGACCCCGAGCAGAACATATCGTTCAGGGACCATTACCTCGACCTGCCGTTCGATCTTTCGAACGTGCTGTTCATCCTGACCGCGAACACCCTCGACTCGATACCGGGGCCCCTGATCGACCGAGCCGAGGTCATTCAGCTTTCCGGCTACATCGACACCGAGAAGCTCGAGATCGCGAAGAAGTACCTGGTCCCGCGAAGCCTCGACCGTAACGGGCTCGCGAAGAAGCAGGTGCGATACGCGAACGAGTCGCTGCTCTTCATCGCGAATTCCTACGCGCGAGAGGCCGGCGTCCGAAACTTCGAGAAGAACCTCGACAAGATACACCGAAAGCTCGCGACGGAGATCGTCTTCGGCGAGCGGAAGGCGGACGATAGGGTCGTACCCGACGTGGCGATGATACAGAAGATGCTCGGGAAGCCGATATTCCGCGATGACGACGAGAAGAAGGCGGACCGCCCCGGTACCGCCGTGGGTCTCGCGTGGACCAGCATGGGCGGCGACACCCTGATCATCGAGGCGATCACGAACCCCGGCAAGGAAGGCTTCAGCATGACCGGGCAAATGGGCGACGTGATGAAGGAGTCCGCGGCGATCGCGTGGTCGTGGGTCAAACACTGGGCGACCGAGAGCGGGAACGCGACGGCCGAGTGGTACGAGAAGCAGCTCGTGCACCTTCACATACCGGAGGGCGCGACGCCGAAGGACGGCCCGTCCGCGGGCATCACGATGGCTACGGCGCTTCTCTCGCTCGTGCAGGGTCGCGCGATACGCCCCGCGCTCGCGATGACGGGCGAGCTATCCCTTACCGGCCAGGTGCTCGCGATCGGCGGGCTCAAGGAGAAGACGATAGCCGCCCGGCGCAATAAGATCAAGGATATCATCATACCGCGCGCGAACGTGCGCGACCTTGACGACATTCCCGAGCACGTGAAGAAGGGGATAACATTCCATCCGGTGACGCGGATGGAGGAGGTGATCGCTATCGCGCTCCCGGAACGCAAGGCCCGCGCAGCGAAAAAGCCCAGCGCGGCGAAGCGTGACGCGCCGCGTGATTCGAAGCGCGCCGCGAAGCCCGATCGCTAGCCGCTATTCCCCGACCACTTCGAAGGTGCGGACGGCGCGTTCCCCGCGCGTGTCCGTCACCGTCAGCGCGTGCGCGCCCGGAGCGGGCCTGAGCTCGATCTGGTGGTATCGCCGCGTCTCGCCGAGATAGTCGCCGTCCAAATCCCAGTACAGCGTCTCGTTTCCGTCCCGGTGCGCGGCCTCCGCGACGAGGCTGCCTGGCGTCCCGTCGAGCTCGATCGGGACGAAGACGCGCGAGCCGGGCTCGGGGAAGACGATGGCGAGCTCGTTGCCCATCCGCGTTCCTTCTCGCCCGGGGAGCCATGGCGGCAACGAGCGATAGGAAAGATTTCGTTTTTTGTACCATCGCTCAACGGCGGGTGGCAGGACGAAGCGTCGCTCGACGAGCGGCAGGTCGCCGGATCGCGGGCCGACGAGGTCGTCAGCCGTCGCCTGGAATCGCCCGTCCGGAGTCAGCGAGACGCGACGGCAGTAGGGACAGGGGAGGCCGAGTGGCGCGCCGCGGGGCTTTAGGGCCGCTTTCGTCCGCGCGCAATCGGGCCCGGCGAGGTAACCGGAATCGGCGCACACGGAGACGATCGCGAGCTCGATCTCGGGCGTCGCGCACCACGCGGAGCGCGGGAGCGTGGCGAATACCTCGAAGAGGATCGGCGCCGCCGTCGTCGCGCTCTTAAGTTCCGGCCTGCCTTCCCCGGTCGCGTTCCCGACCCAAACGCCCACCGTAAAGCGCGGCGTCGCGCCGAAGGCCCATGCGTCCCTGTTGCCGTAGCTGGTTCCCGTTTTCCACGCGATGCGCTGGGCGGAGGCGTATGTCTTCCACAGTTCCTCTTCCTCCGGCCTCGTTCCCTCAACGAGCGCCTCCAAGGTAAGCCACGCGGCGGCCCGCGATATCGGGAAAGCGCCGTCCCCTGCGAGCGTCGGCGCGTCGGGATCGGCCCGCCGCATCATGGTCGCGTACGCGCGCGCGGTCTCCTCGAGGGTTACCTCGCCTCCGCCGAGGATCAGCGGAAGCCCGTACTCGCCCGCCGCGCGATCAAGCGTGGAAAAGCCGCATCGGCGAAGCACGCCGAGAAAGGGTGCTATACCGTAGTCGCGGAGCTCGCGCACGGCGGGGACGTTCAGCGATCGCGAGAGCGCCTCTCCGGCGGGAACGGCGCCCTGGTACGAGGGGACGTTGTTCTCGGGCTTGTAGCTCCCGATGCGGGTGGGGACGTCGAGCACGAGTTGGTCCGGGAGCATAAGACCTGAGTCGAGCATGGCAGCATACAGGAAGGGCTTTAGCACGCTTCCCGAGCTTCGTCGCGACGTCACGACGTCCACTTCGGATCCTCGGCGATCGGCGCGGTCGAGGCCGGTGTTTCCGACGTACGCGAGTACCTCGCCGGTGGCCGTGTCGAGAACGATGGCCGCGGCGTTTCGGATGCCGCTTCTCTCTAGGCGGTCGGACCATCGATTGAGGGTCGAGAGAAGCGTTACCTGGAAATTCCTGTCCACGCTCGCGCGGCGCCCGACGCCGGACGCGCCCTCTGCGGCGAGCCGATCGAGGAGATGCGGGGCGAGGCGCGGCAGCGGAAAGGGTTTTAGGGGAAGGGGTTCGGCGAGTGAAAGCTCGAGGGTTCGCCCGTCGACGATCCCGCGCGCCGAGAGCATGTGGAGGAGGCGATCCCGCTTCGCGAGGAGTGCGGCGCGGTCGGCGCCTGGGTGTACGAGCGATGGCTGGTTGGGCAGGACGGCGAGGGTCGCGGCCTCCGCCCAGGTAAGGTCATCGGGCGAGCGGTTGAAATATCGCCACGCCGCGGCCTCGAGCCCGACGACGTTCCCGCCGAACGGGGCGTTCGCGGCGTAGAGCGATACGATGTCACTCTTTGAGTAACGTACTTCGAGGAGCAGGGAGAGCGCCGTCTCGATCGCCTTTTGCGCGCCGGTGCGCGCTCGGTTGCCGAGGAGGACGCGCGAGCTGCATCGTCAGCGTCGAGCCCCCCGAGACCACGCGACCCGCGCGGGCGTTTTGCCGGGCGGCTCGCGCTATGGCGGCGGGATCGACGCCCGGGTGGACGTGGAAGCGGCGGTCCTCGAACTCGATCAGCGGGGCGCGAAATCGGTCGGGAACGGCGCGCGCGGGAAGTCGCCATTGCCCGTCGGACGCGACTCGCGCTCCCAAGAGCCCGCCCTTCCTATCGTAAAGGGCGACGGAGAGCGGGGCGCTTGGCGTAGGGAGCAAGGCGACCGGAATGAACGTGCAAAGGGCGAACGCGAGAGACCACGCGAGGGCGGCGCACTCGTTTCTGCGCCGTACCGCGAAACGCGCGGCGCAGCGAGCAAGGCGCAGTGCCATGCTCGCCGCGTGGCGGAGACGGGCGATCAACGCTTTACGAGTTGACCGGGAACCAGCGCCTGGATCTCCGCGTTGTACATCGCCTCGACGCGGATCGCCGGCACATAGTAGGTCCCCGCGTACGAGACCGTCGCCTTAAACGCGTATTCGCGGGACTCGTTCGGGTCGAGGGCGAAGTAGGTGTGCACGTGCGTGTCCTTGATGTCGCGCCAATCGTACAACCCGGCCTTCGCTGCCTCGTCACCCTCCATCGCGAGGCGGTCGTTTGAGAATTCCCAACAGGTGGGTATTGGTACCGAGAGGGCCAGGTTCTCGACCCGCTTCTTGGTAAGGTTTCGCGCCGTCACCACGATCGTCACCGAGTCTCCTGTCCGTAGCGATGACGGGTCGACCGCGCGGCCGTCCGCGTTCAGGTATTTGACGCGAAGCGATATCCCTCCCTCGAGGGCCTTCTCCTGCCCTGGGCTGACGAGTCCTCTCGTGACGATGCGGCCGTAGATCGGCTTCGTCCCGTCGTTCCTCACCGCGACCGTCTGGGTCGGGGAATCGAAGGGCTCGAGGTCGCGAACGACGGCGCTTCTCTTGATCTCGCCCGAGATCTCGCCGCGGTCCCACTCGATCGTCCATCGCGCGGGCGTCTTGTCGGTGAAGCCGTAGTGCGGGGCGAGGGCGAGGATCATCCAGGCCGTCTCCTGCGTCGAGTACCAGCGGGATGCCGCGAGGGATTCCGCGACGGGAACGACGAGCGAGGACGCGCGGGCGTCGCCGATCGCGCCGAGGGCGTGCAAGGCAAGGGCGGAGTCCCGGAAACTGGATCCCCAGTTCGAGCCGGTGTCCCGGTAGAACTCCGGCTCGACCGGGGTGTCGCGTGCGATCTCGGCCGCCGCGCCACGGTGCCCGGCGAGCGCGTAGCTCGCGGCGAGAAGCCATCGCGCCGCGAAGGGCAGCGCCTTCGCCGAGCGAAGGCGGTTCATCGGGCCGATCTCGGCCTTCCCGGCGAGCGCGAGGGTGTAGAGCCGATAGGCCTGCACCTCGGACTCGTACCCGGATAGGCCAGGCTCCCACGCCCGCGCGAGATCCCGTTGCCTGTTAAGCCAGGACGCGTAGAGCGAGTCGGGGACCGAGTAGCCTGCTTTCCTCGCCTCGACCATGAAGTGCCCGGCGTAGCAGGTTCCCCACCCGGTTTCCTCGGGAGAGCCGGGCCAGTAGGCGAAGCCGCCCGACGGCGTTTGATACGAGGGGTAGCGCTCGATCGTCGAGGCCACGTTCTTCTTTACACGCTCCGTTTCCTCGGCCGAGAGCTCGAGCATCGAGGGTACGTATAGTTGGGGAAAGGCTTTCGAGGTGATCTGCTCGACGCAGCCGTGCGGGTACTCGGTCAGGTATCGGAGGCGCGCCTTGAGGTCGAGGACCGGAAGGCTGGAGAGCTCGACGGCGAGTGATATGGTTCCCTTCTCGCCCGGGCTCGGCGCGAATTCCTGCCGCCGCTCGCCGGGCTTCACTATGAACGACCGGACGTTCGCGACGGGGCTTCCGCGAGAGAGGACCGCGACGTCGAATGACTGCCGCGCGCCCGCAGACGCGGTGGCCGCGCGGGCGACGAAGCTCGCCGTGCCGGGCATTCCCGCGGAGACGGGGAACGAGACCGTCCCGTTCGACATGCCGTCTACCTCGACGACTCGCTCCATGGAGACCGACGCGGCGCCGGTGGCGGCCAGGGAGACCGTGACGCGCTCGCGCGTTTGCTTGCCGTTGAACACGGTGATAGGCACCTCGACCGTCTCGCCCGATCCGAGCGTGCGCGGCGCGGACGCGATCACCATCAAGTCGCTCTTCACCGGGACCGTGCGCTCGGTGACGCCGTACGCGCCGGCCTTGCCCGCCGTCACCATGACGCGCACGGCGCCTACGTACTCGGGCATGTCAAAGGGAACCTCGGCGCGGGCGCCGGGGGCGAGCTCGAAGGGGCCGAAGAAGAGGACGACGGGCTTGAACCGGTCCGTCTTCTTCTTGTTTCCGTTCAGCAGGTCCTCGGAGCCGCCGACCGAGAGCAAGGTCTCCAGCTTGCCGCCGAAGGCGCTCATCACGTAGCGGTAGATGTCCCAGCTCGCGAGGCGGGACGCTTCCTTCTTGTAGAACTCGTCCCAGGGGTTCGCGGCCTTAAATCGCGTGAGCCCGAGCAGGCCTTCGTCGACGACGGCCACGGTGTAGGTCATCGCCTTGCCCGAGGCCTCGGAGACCGACAATGTGCAGCGCGAGCCGGGAACGAACGTCTCCGGCGCGGAGACGACCGGCTGCAGGCGCGTCGCGGGATCCTCGACCATCAGCGGGAGCACGCCGTAAAGCCGGATCGGCAGGCTGTTCTTCGTCTGCATGTGCGGCTGAAGCAGTGTTACGTGGGCGTAGACGTTCGGGGCCATGCCGGCGGTAAGGGGCACGCGCGCGGTCGTCGTTCCCTGGACGGTGTCGATCCACTGCTCGGAGATGACGGAACCGTTTTTCTCGACCGTTATCAGAGCGCGGCCGCCCTTGCTCGACTCGAAGGAGAGCGTCGCCACGTCGCCGACTCGGTAGAGTTCGCGATCGCGAACGAGGGGCAGCATGGCGGCGCTGCCGGTCCCTGCCTCCGCGCCGCGCCCGGCCCAACCGGGCCAGTCGACGTACACGATCTTGGCGGCCGAGTGCCCGCCGGACGAGTCCTCGGCGACGACGAGGTATCGACCCCATTCGGGGTACTTGATCTCGAGTTCCCAGGTCGCGCGCCCCTTGCGGGCCACGGCTTGCCCCTGCGACACGAGTTTGGTGGATCGGTCGGAGACGTAGGTCGCGTCGGTGAGCGCGTCCTTCTCCCACCACCAGCGCCACTCGAGCTTGTACACGGACACGGAAAGGGCGACGTCCTGCTGCACTGGCTTCCCCTCGGCGTCGAGGACGGCGAGCTCGACCCGATGCTTTGTGTCGGTAAGGAGCATGCCGCGCGCGGCGTCGCCCTTCGGGAGGCGAAGGCCGACGTAGCGCGAGTAGGGCGAGAAGGCGTACTGCGCCTGCTCGACGGAGAAGGCGCCCGAGGGCTCGAATACGCGGGTCGCCAGGATCGCCTTGAGCTTTCCGGGAAGGTTGTCTCCCGCGTTCAGGTTAATCGAGAAGCGGGCTTGGGACGCCGAGTCGAGCGTTCCCTCCCACACGAGCTGGTCGCTTGGCTCGACCGAGCGCTCGGGATTCGAGAAGCTGTACTCGGAGAAACCGTCGAACGAGGTCGATGCCGGGTAGAATGACGCGGTGACGTCCGCCTTGAGCCCGGGGGCCGGGGCGCCGTGAAGCCACGCGGCCTTCAGCGTGAACGCGTTCCCGTCCGCCATCAGGATGGCGCGGTCGGCCTTCATGTCGATCGAGAGGCGGTTGGGCACGATCGCCTCAACGCGGAGGCTTTTCGTCCAGCTCTGGCCGCCCGCGGTGACGCGAGCCGTCCACGCGCCGCTCGGTGCGTCGGCGGCGGTCCCGGTGTCGATGCGGTAGAACCCGTCAACGGAGTCGGCGACGATTTGGCTTTTCGCCACCACGCCCTGCGGGTCGACGAGTTCGAAGGAGACGGGATAGCGGGATGGCAGTGATTTCTTGCCGTCCTGCAGCACGAAGACGAGGTGCATCGGGTCGCCGGGGCGCCACACCCCGCGCTCGCCGTAGAGGAAGCCCTTGACGCCGCCCTCGGCCTTGACCCCGTCGATTTGGAAATGGCTGACGCTGAGCGAGGTGCCGTCGTCTACGCGGAGGTAGGAGGTCATGCCGCCCTTCGTCGCGGTGATGAAGTAGGGCTCGGCCGGGGGCTTTACCGCCGCGAGCCCGCGCGCGTCCGTGGTCGCCGAGACGAGCGGCCGTTGCGCGTAGCTGTAGAAGGCGACCGTCGCGCCTGGCACCGGCGCGGTCGTGCCGATATCGGAGACGGCCACGCGGAAGGTGCCGTCTCCTTCCCGCTTGGTGAGGACGCCGAGGTTCGATATCAGCAGGTTCTTCCGCGCGAGGACTTTATGGTTGTAATTATAAAGGTAGAAGGCCGGATGACAGGGATCCTGACGGTATTCCCAGTAGGTCTCCTGGAGCTCCCAGTCCATATCGCCGGCTAAGTCCCAATAGCTCTTCTCGACGAACCGGTCGACCGGGATCTCGTCGGTGGGCATCGGGAGCGACGAGAAATCGCGATGGTCCGCCGCGCAGACGTACTTCACGTGCCGTGAGCGGAAGGTGACGCGGATCTGTATCATCGAGCCCGGGTTCTTGCGGACGAGCGCGGTAAGGTCGAGGCCGCGCGGGACGAAGCGGTTCTTCATGCCGTCGTCCCAGGTGAAATCGAAGGTGCCGGCCCACGCGGGCTCGCCGACGCGGCGAAGCTCGTTGTGGCCGTCGAGCTCGTTCACCTGCAGGAATTGAAGGATGTTGTCGCCGGGGATCACGAATGCCTCGACGATGACCCCGGTTAGGTTTTTCGTCTCGATGGGCACGACGACTCCCTCGGTCGTCGGAAGGATGACGCCGTCGGTCGGGAAGCGAATCTCCGGGATCTCCCACGCGGCGGTGATCGTGGCCGCCACCGGTTGCGCGAGCGCCTTTCCCGAGGCGCTCAAGACGCCGGGTCGGACGGACACGGCCGCGTTGCCGTCCCAACCGTCCGTCGCGTAGAGACTCAGCAGGTTTCCATCTATGTTGTAGCGAACGTTCACCTTCTTAGGGACGTCGACGAAACCGCGCACGTCCTGGGATGGG
>JAKPSR010000386.1 GCA_029571425.1 Spirochaetota bacterium
CGTCGTTCGGTACATACTGGCTCTATGGCTTTTTCTCGTCGCCAGCGCCCTTACGGTCTCGGTCGCGATCTCCCGCCGCATTAAGCGGGATACCGGCGTCAATCCGGCCCTGTTGGCCTATCACGTCGCACTCTGGTTGGGAGGGACCTGCTGCGTCCTAACCCTCTTTCTCATCGGTGCCATCGGCGCGGTGTATCAGCTCAAGTACTTGCCCGCCCTCAGCTTTCCGGTCATCGCCCTCTGTTCCCTCGTCTCTGGCACCCTGTTCCGTTCGCGCGCTTTTTACGTCGCCTCGGCGTGCTTCTTCCTCGCGGCCATTCCCGCCGTCGCCTTCCCCGAGCGCGGGGCCCTGATACAGGCGATCCTGATGGGCGGCGGCTTGATCTTCCTCGGCGCGCGGCATGGCTGAGATAGAATTCGACCGGGTTCACCCCCTATTCGAGTCGAAGAACCGCATCGCGGTGATGGCCTTGCTCGCCCCGGGGGACGAGTACGATTTTCCGGCGCTGAAGCGTGAATTGGGCACGACTGACGGGAACTTGTCTTCGCACATGGCGAAGCTCGTCGAGGCAGGGCTTGTTGCGGTAAAGAAAACGGGGGCGGGGAAGGCCTCGCGCACCGCGTATCGGATTACTCGGTCGGGGGCGGACGCCTGGGACGAGTATCTAGGCTTTTTACGCTCGATCCTTCGGCGCTCAGATTAACGAGACGGCGAAGCAAAGGAATGAAAGGAGTTACTATGAGTGAAGGCATACGGGAGAATCGCAGTGGCCGCAACAATCGCGCCGTCGCTGCGCGCATCGCGCTCGCCGCTCTTTTTGCGCTATTCCTCGTTTGTGCGTCCTGCGGCGGCGATCGGTATGGGTCGCGCGCGATCGACGCGAAGGGGCTTGCCGGCGCGCCGAGCGAGGCCGTCGTCGAGGGGATTACCCGGATATCGGACTCGCGCGCGTATTGCATGCCGACCTGCCTCAGGATGATCGCCGACTCGGCGGGGATCCATGAGTCGATTGAGTACGTAAACTGGGTTACCGGTTTCACGTACGGGGGCTTTCGAAAAGATAGCTTCGCCGCGTTCATGCCGATCTCGGACATGATGCTTGGGCTTCGGTTCGGCGCCCCGTATCTTGGGCTCGAGCAGGAACTCTACGGGTCGGCGGATAGGGATATCGCCGTACGCGCGATCAAGCGCGAGCTCGCCAACGGTACGCCCGTCATGCTGATGTACGATTACAACGCGATAGCGGGAGGGGACTTCTTCTTTCCGCACGCGGCCGTCCTCGTTGGGTACGTGGGCGACGACTTTCTGTATTTTGAGCCGGGTTTCTCCGATGCCTATGAGCCCAGGTCGTTTGCGCGCTCGCGCGCTCCGATCGACGCCTTCATGACGGGGGCGCGGACTCTTCAGCGGAAGTTTACCGGAACCGAGGGGTATTCCTACATGGTGTATCGTTCGCGTCCGCGCGAGACGGACTACGCCGCGGTATGGGAGCGCGACGGAAAGGAGCTGCGTGGGATCAGCGTGCCTTTTATCGGGATCGCGACGGGAGCGCGCGCGTGTCGCGCCCTCGCCGACGAAGTCGCGGGCGGGACGGTGCCCGCCTGGGGGTGGGAAAGACTTCTGCCGGTGTGGTTCGCATTCGGTCGGTATTCCCGCGACGATAACGCCCGATTCCTTATCGATCGGCTTGGAGAGGAGGAGGGGCGCGAGGTCGCTCGGCTGTGCTCAGTCTCGTCTGGGGCTTACGGGGAGATCGAGGGGCTTCTCGCTACGGGTGGCGACTATGCCGTCGTAGTGCCGCCACTTCTGCGGCGCGTTGCGGACGCGGAGGACGCCCTGGGAACTCGTTTTTTATCGATAGCAAAACGGGTATCATCTCCTGTTGTCAATCGTGAATAAAATCACAGAAAAGATTAAAAATGTATAGATAAAATATGCTCGACATATTGACATAACGATAAAAAAATATCATATTGCCTTTGGGATAGGCGAAAGAAGTGACGGGTCCAAGGATTCGCCCCGCGATCCCGAAGGAGACAACCATGACGATCGTCAAGACCGTGGACGACTTAAATGAACTGATGAAGCGCGTGCGCGCGGCCCAGAGGGCCTATGCCGAATTCTCCCAGGAGCGGGTCGACGTCATCTTCCGGCACGCCGCCCAGGCCGCGAACGAGAATCGGATTAAGCTTGCCCGTCTCGCCGTGGAGGAGACCGGGATGGGAGTGTTCGAGGACAAGGTGATCAAGAACCACTTCGCGTCCGAGTTCATCTACAATAAGTACGCCGACGCGCGCACCTGCGGGGTGATCGAGGAGGACGAGGACGCCGGGATCGTCAAGATCGCCGAGCCGATCGGGATCATCGCCGGTGTCGTACCGACGACGAACCCCACCTCGACGGCGATCTTCAAGA
>JAKPSR010000401.1 GCA_029571425.1 Spirochaetota bacterium
GACTTGATCAGCGACGATTCGCTGATCGAGCCGTTCGAGCTCGTCTTTACGGCGACCTTGCAGGAAACGATGGACGAGGTCCTGGGAGAGCTAACCGAGCGGGAGATGAAGATCATCAAGCTACGCTTTGGGCTCACCGACCGCGGCCCGCTTACGCTGGAGGAGACGGGAAAGCTCCTCGGCATCACCCGCGAGCGCGTTAGGCAGATTCAGGGAAAGGCAATCGGCAAGCTCCGCGGGCACCAGCTTCTCGAGGCGTTCTACAAGGACTGATCGTCCCCTTCAATTTCGTATTGCTCTTCCTCGTCCTGAAAGAGGTCATCGGCCGCGGCGGCCGGCTTATGCGACTGCGTCGTCGTCGCGGTCTGCGACGGGGCGGCGGCGCCGAGGGCCGGGTTCCGTTCGACGAGGGCGGCGACGCAGCGAAGGAAAAGTTCCATGCAGACACGGGCGTCGTCCTCGGCTCTATGCGCCTCGAGTGCCTCGATGCCGAGCCTGACGGCGAGATCCTGGAGGGCGTACTTCGGCAAGCCGGGGAACACCTCGCGGGCGAAGAGGCGGGTGTCGACCACCCGGTTCGCGAGCGGCTTTCCCCCGACGCGGGCGAGCTCCTCGTTAACGAAGCTGAGGTCGAAGGGCGCGTTATGGGCGACTAAGACGGAGTCGCCGACGAAGCGGAGGAAGTCGGGGAGGACGGCGGCGGCGGCGGGCTTACCCTTCAGCATCGCGTCCGTGATCCCGTTGATCTTTGTCACCTCGCTCGGCATCGGGATACCGGGATCGATCAGGACGTTAAAGCGCGAGATAACCCCTCGTCCGTCGAACCTGATCCCGCCGATCTCGACGAGCCTGCACGAGCGGGGATCGAGGCCGGTGGTCTCGGTGTCGAAGACGGTGAACGCCCGGTCGGCGAGGGCGCCGACGACCCAGTCGTGCTGGCCCATGACTACGCCCGCTCGAGGATGGCGCGAATCTCAGCCTCGATTGCCGAGACGGATTCGCCGGCCGCCGCCTTCGCCTTCGCGAGGTTCCCGCCCGAAACCGGGACGGGGGCCGAGATGTAGAACTTGATCTTCGGCTCGGTGCCGCTCGGCCGGGCGCTGACGACGGTACCGTCTTCAAGGACGAACTGGAGGACGTTGCTCGAGGGGAGGGTAATCCGCTCCTTCCTCGCGGGGTCGGCGGGCGAATAGACGGTCCCTTCCTTGACGTCGCGGATGGACGAAACCTTCCTGCCGCCGAGCTTGGTAAGCCCCTCGGATCGGAGTCGGCCCATCAGGCGGGCCATGGTCTCGCCGCCGGAGGCGCCGGGGAAGCCCTTGCTGATCGCGCGCTCCTCGAAGTAGCCGTGCGCCGCCCAGAGCTCGCCGAGGCGGTCGAGGAGGCTCTTTCCCTTGCTTCGCCAGTACAGGGTCATCTCGGCGCACATCGCGGCGGCCGAGACACCGTCCTTATCGCGGACCTCGGTCTCGACGTTATAGCCGTAGCTCTCCTCGAAGCCGAAGACGTACGCGTGCGAGCCGGTCCGCTCGAACTCGGCCATCACGGAGGCGATCCACTTGAAGCCGGTCAGGCATTCGACCGTCTCGACCCCGTAGGACGCGGCGATCCGGTCCGAAAGGGCGGAGGTGACGATCGACCGGATCAGGGCGGGCCGCGCCGGCATGCGCCCTAGTTCTTTCAACGAAAGGCAGATGTAGTCGGTAAGGAGGGCGCCCATCTGGTTGCCCGAAATTAAGACGAAGGAACCGTCGGGGCCGGGGACCGCGCTTCCGAAACGGTCAGAGTCCGGGTCGGTGGCCATGACGACGTCGGCTTTTTCTTTCATGCCGAGCTCGAGGGCCATCTTCAGGGCCGGGGCCTCCTCCGGGTTGGGGTAGGCGACGGTCGGGAACGCCCCGTCGGGCTCGCGCTGCTCGGGCACGGTGACGACGGTAAGGCCGAGGTCGCCGAGGACCTTCTCGACGTGCATGGCGCCGGTCCCGTGGAGGGGGGTGTAGACGATCTTGGCCTCGGAGGCCCGCGCCTTGATCAGCTCGGGGCGGAAAAGCTTTGATTTGACCATCGACCAGTAGGGCCCGTCGACGGCGGAGTCGATGAGCACGAGCTTGCCGAGCTTGAGGGCCTCGTCGCGGGACAGCGCCTTTACCTCGCGGACGGCGTTCACCTCCTGGATGATCCCGACGTCGTGGGGCTCGGTAACCTGCGCCCCGTCGTTCCAGTAGGCCTTGTATCCGTTGTATTGCGGTGGGTTATGCGAGGCCGTGACGACGACGCCGGTGTCGCAGCCGAGGGAGCGGATCGCGAACGACAACTCCGGGGTGGGGCGTAGGCCGGTAAAGAGGTAGGTCTTGAAACCGTTCGCCGCGAAGATTAAGGCGGTGGCCTCGGCGAAGACGTCGGAGTAGCGGCGGGAATCGTAGGCGACGACCGCGGAAAGGGTTCCCGCTTTCGCCTTCTCGGGGAAGGTCTTGATGAAGTAGTTGGCGAGGCCCTGGGTCGCCCGGTTGATCACGTAGGTGTTCATCCGGTTTGTGCCCCCGCCGATGACCCCTCGGAGGCCGCCGGTACCGAACTCGAGGTCTTGGTAAAAACGGTCCTCCAGCTCTGAGAGGTTCTTTTTAGCGACCAAGTCCCGTACTTCCTGGGCGAAGGATTGGTCCCGTTCCTCGCGTATATAGGCCTCGGCCCTGCCGAGGATGGTTTTTTCGTCCATATCGATCCCGCTCCTTATTGTTGCTCTTTCCAACGATTATAACCATTTTGTCATACTTGAACAAGGATGGGTTTTTCTATATTATTTGAACGATTTTGTTTTTTTATGGAGGCTTTATGACAATACCCGAGATGCTCGGCCAGAGCGCAATCATGACTGTCCTAGGAATGGGCGTTGTGTTCAGCTTCCTTATCATACTCATAATTTTTATGAAGCTCGTTGAGGTCCTCGTGAAGGCCTCGGGCATTGATAAGGAAGCCGCGACCGCCACGTCCGCGTCGCCCGCATCCGCTTCCCCCTCTCAGGGGAACGCCGTCGTCGCCGCCATCGCGGCAGCGGTGAGCGAGAAACAGAAGAAATAAGGAGACCAGCAATGGCCAGGAAAGTAAAGATATCGGACCTCGTCCTCCGCGACGCCCACCAGTCCCTGCACGCGACCCGCATGACGACGGCGGACATGCTCCCCGCGTGCTCCATGCTCGACAAGATCGGGTATAACAGCCTTGAGGCGTGGGGCGGGGCGACCTTCGACTCGTGCATCCGCTTCCTTAACGAAGACCCGTGGGCGCGCCTCCGCTCCCTGAAGAAGGCCCTTCCGACCACCCCGATCATGATGCTCCTTCGCGGGCAGAACCTGCTCGGGTACCGACACTATGCCGACGACGTCGTCGACAAGTTCGTCGAGGCCGCCGCCAAGAACGGCGTCGGGGTCTTCCGGATCTTCGACGCCCTCAACGATCCCCGGAACCTCAAGCGCGCCGCCGACGCGGCCAAGAAGACCGGGAAACACGTGCAGATGGCGATCTCCTTCGCTACCACCCCGTACCACACGAACGCCAAGTACGCCGATCTCGCCAAGTCCTACGCCGAGTTCGGCGCCGACTCGATCTGCATCAAGGATATGGCCGGTCTCCTGAAGCCCTACGACGCCTACGAGCTCGTCAAGGCGATCAAGGCGAAGGTCGATATCCCCGTCCAGATTCACACCCACTCGACCACCGGCATGTCCGTCGCGACCCTTGTGAAGGCGGCGGAGGCCGGGGCCGACGTTCTCGACACCGTCATCTCGTCGATGTCGATGGGTACTTCCCACAGCCCGACCGAGACCGTCGTCGAGATGCTTCACGGCACCGATATGGAGACTGGCCTCGACATCAAGGCCCTTCTCGAGATCGCCGCGTACTTCCGCGAGGTCCGCAAGCACTACGCCAAGTTCGAGTCGAGCTTCCTCGGCGCCGACACCCGCATCCTGGTCTCCCAGGTCCCGGGCGGCATGCTCTCCAACCTCGAGAGCCAGCTGAAGGAGCAGGGCGCCGCCGATAAGATCGACGAGGTGCTCAAGGAGATCCCGATCGTCCAGAAGGACTGCGGGTACATCCCCCTCGTTACCCCGACCAGCCAGATCGTTGGTACCCAGGCCGTCTTCAACGTCCTC
>JAKPSR010000426.1 GCA_029571425.1 Spirochaetota bacterium
CGCGCGGGTCGGCGCCCCCGACCCTGGCGAAGGGACCCTATCGCCCGGCTTAGTCGGCCGCGACTGGCTCATACTCCGCATCAAGGCGCTCGAGGAGCTTTCGCGCGACGCGGTCACCCTCGCGTTCCGCTACCTCGACGAGGCTGACTTTTCCGACCGCAAGCGCCTATTGGACCTGCTGCTCGAGTACCGAAACGACCTCGAGTCCTCGCTTGCCCCATCGGGAAACCAATACGCGGTCTCCCGCGCGGCGTACCCATTCTCGCGCGCGAAGGCGATCGACGAGGCATGGAACGGGATTTCCCAAATACGCTTCGTCCGGGACCTCGCGCGAGCCGCGCGGGAGAAGGGCGGCGCGGAGGCCCTCGTTTCCCGCCTCGCCGCCATCAGGAAGCGCCTCGCCTCGGCGGGTCTCGTCGTCAACCTAACCGGCACCGCGCGCGCCCTTTCCTCGCTCGAGGGAGCCCTCTCTGCCTGCCTCTCGGGGCGTGGCGCGCCCGATCGCCCCGCTTCCACCCAAATCGGCGACTTTCTCCGCCTCGCCTCCATTACGGGCCCGGTCGAGCGCGAGACGGCAAACGTAGCCGAGAAGCCCGCCGTATTCGAGACTCTCGAGCTCGCGAGCGCCTCACTGCAGGTCGGCTTCGCTTCCCTCGTCCTCCCTTCGCCCGCGTTCGGAAGCCCCGATCAGGGGATCGACGTCGTCCTTGGGCATTGGCTCGCGAACGGGCCCCTCTGGGAACGGATCAGGACCACGGGCGGCGCGTACGGCGCCTACGCCTACACCGACGCGCTTGAGGCCCTGTTCGTCCTCGCGACCTACCGCGATCCCCAGCCACTTCGCTCCCTTGATATTTTCCGCGGCGCGATAGCCGAGGCCGCCGAGTCCGAGATCGACCCTGTCACCCTCGAGCGCACGATCACCGGTTGCTACAGCAGGGAGGTCCAACCGCGTTCGCCGTCGGACAAGGGCTTTACCGCCTTCCTCCGCCTGCTCTACGGGATCACCGACGGCGCGCGTGAGCGGAAGCTCGCGCGCATACTCTCGGCGACCCCCGCCGAGGTGCGCGTGGCGGCCGAGCGGATGCGCGCCGACTGGGAGGTCGCCCGAGGGGCGCTGCTCGCCGGGAAGCGCCATCTCAAAGACGCCAAAAAGCACGATTTCGCTGGAATACTCGAGAGTTACCCTGTATAATTCAACAAGCAGAACCGCAGAGGAGGGCAACCATGAAAAAAATGAACAGCGAAGGGTATCAAATACTAAAACAGCTCGTATCCGACGTGCAGGGCGCCCCATATCCAAACGTGATCGAGAACGAGCTGTATAAAATATGGTATGAGCACGCCCAGCAGATCGCCATCCAGTGCCTCGAGTACCTCGACAAGACCTTTCCCCAGGAGAAAACCTCCGAAAAGCTCCCGAAATTCTGAATGGACGCCCACGCGCGCCGTGGCTATATTTAATGTATGAACCTTGACAGTTGCACCGTGAAGACCCGCGAGGCGATCCAGGAAGCGACCTCGATCGCCCAGCGGCTCGATCACGCCCAGGTAGAGGGAGAGCACCTCCTTCACGCCCTCCTTTCCCAGGCGGACGGCATCGTCCGTCCCCTCGTCGAGCGGGTCGGGGTCTCCCCCGACAGCATCCTTTCCTGGACCGACGAGCGGCTCGAGCGGAAGCCGCGCGTCCAGGGGGAATCGGCCCAGCTCTCGCTTTCGCAGGCGGCG
>JAKPSR010000435.1 GCA_029571425.1 Spirochaetota bacterium
CGATCGGCATCCCGCTGGGCGCTCGGTCAAGGTGCGCGCGAGCCCAAAAGCCCACATCGGTTGCGACGCAAAGGTCTGGGCTCTCGCCCGCAGCCGCGATCGCGCCCACGGCGGCCGAAACGGCGATGGTAAAGAAGCGCGAGCCATCGAGGGGGAGCCAGCGCTCGAGGGACGGACCCGCCGCGGCGAGAATCACCGGGTAGGGAAAAGGATCGAGGGACGACGGCCGATCGGCGAGGGCAGGGCCCGAGAAAAGGTTCGCGAGCCATCTTGGGCCGAAGCCCGTCCGCGTTCTCATCACGCTTCCGGCGACCCTGACCGACTCCGCGATACCCTCCCAGACCGCGCGTGCCTCGCCAGGCCACGCGCGGTCTGACGGTTTCCACGCGGCGAATACCGTCAGCGGGATATCGTCGTCCTGGACATGCCTAAGCAGGAAGGCGGCTGGCGAAGACCCGCCCGGCCTCCACACGAAGTCCCAACGACAGTCAGAGTCTCGAAAGGCGTCCGTGGTGTATCGAAGGGCGATAAGCGACGCGCGCGGGAAACGCGCCCGCAACGGCGCGGCGAGCCAGGAGTCGCCCGGCTCGGTCACCACGACGAAACGGGGCTCAGGAGGGGCGTCGAGAGCAGCGACAAACCGCTCGGCCTCCCGCGCGGGATCGTACCGCGAATGGATGGCCACGCCCGGCTCGAGGCCCATTATATCCCCTTGTAGACGAAATCGAGTATCTCGGCGAGGCTGCGCGAAACGCCCCGGGTCGAGGCCGCGATGCACCGGGCGCGCGCCTCGCCGGCGATTCGCGCGATACTTCGGCGAAGTTGGTGCAGATACAGATCGGCGTCGACGGGCGCTGCGCCGAAGAGGACGAGGGCGATCGCGCCGTCCTCTCGCAGGAAGGCGACGTTCGCAGGTCCCGCTTGCCGCGCGATTTGGCTCACGACCGCGTCATGCAGCTCGCGAGCCGCGGGAGTATCGTCGCCTTCGGGAACGACGCCGTCGATCGAGAGCGACACGAGAGTCGCGACGAGATCGCCTGATAGGGCGCCGCGGGCGTGGGACTCAATAAACGATCGGGAAGGATTGGCGACGCTCGCGTCCGCGAGCGTGGACAGCACGGGGAAAAGGCGCTGGAGCGCCGATTCGAGGGCGGCGAGCGCGGAGTCGGCGGTCAGAGGGTCGAATGGCCGCGCCGATGCATCGAGTCGCGACTCTACAGACATGGCATAGATAGCCCTGCCGGCGCGAAGCCTCGTGATATGCAGCGCGGAGATGCTTTCGCGCTCATGCGAAGAGAAGAATCCCAAAAAAGGCGCAAGCCCCTCTCCCCTAAAATCATTCCAGCCATCACGGTCGATGAGGGCGTCAAGGTCCGAGGGAGCGGGGCAAAAACGGCGCGTCGTGGTAAGGTCAAGGCCAACGGAAAGGACCATGCGTATCGCTTCGTCGTCGCGCGCGGCGAGAAGCCCGCCCCGTTCCGAGCCGATAGTTGCCATGAATCCCTCGAAGGCGGCGCGAGCCTCCTCGATCGGCGAGGCGGCTTCTTGGCCCGTCTCTATTCGACGCAAAAGACCCGGCTTGGCTTGCCCGGGTCTTTCGCTCGCGCGCCGAGAGTGGATAATCCCCGCTTGCTGGTACAGTCCCATAATCAGGAAATACCGAGTTCCTCGAAAAGCTTCTTGTATACCTCGAAATGCTCGGAACGAGCGAATTCCTCGATTTTATCCTCGGGAAGGCTTTCCAAGAGCTGATCCATGTAGGAAAGCACGGATTTAATCTCGTCCTTCAACTCAAGGGGCAAGGCCTTGGTGGCGGGAGCGTCAGGAATCTCTTCAGCGGGCGCAAACGCGGCCGGCGCCGCGGCTTCCTCGGCGACTTCGATCGTCTCGGGCTCGATAGCGGCAAACGGCGCGTCAGCCACGGGAGCGCTGAAATCGTCCTCAACGCCGCTCAAGTCGATATTAAACTCATCGAGTTTCGGCTCCTCGAGCTTCTCCTCGTCGAAATCGATCGTCTCTAGCTCCGGCTCCTCGATCGCGACGTCGTCGATGGTGGCCTCGCCGTCGGCGCCCTCGAGATAGCTCGTGTCGTCGTCCGCCTTGTTGATATGGGCAACGCTAATCGCCTCGGCGTTGAAGTCGGGAACGGAGACGGCCTCGAACGCAGACTCGGGGAGGGTATCCGGTATCTCGAACTCGACCGCTTCCTCCGTCGGCACGTCCAGGGATATCTCCTCGACGGGAGACCCCTCGGCGGCGGGTTCCTCAGTTTTTTCCTCGGTAAAGTCGGCCGTAATCAGGATATTGTTAAGCTCGTCACCGGTAAGGGCGATAGCCTCGTCTTGGTCGTCGTCGGAGAAGAAACCGGAGCTGTCCTGCTCGAGCGCTGCAGTCGACTCGGACATGCCGGCCTTTGCCGAGGCAAGCTCGCCCTTAAGGGTTGAGATCTCCAACTTGATCGAGGAGAGCTCCTCCGCAATGCGCATTAAAAGCTCAGTTGATTTGTCATTCTGCATCAAGGAATCCTCACCCCCGTCGTCCGTTGAAGCCTGAAGCTCCCGCTCGACCGCGAGTACGTCGTCGAACTCAAGCGAAATCTCGTCTTCGGGGGAAAGCTGAAACTCGCCCCCCTCGAACTCGATTTCTTCGCCCTTCGGCGGCTCCGGCTCTTGCGCCGTAATCGACTCATTGTATCCCGATTTCGCGGGAATTTCAACAATTTCTTCCGTAGTAACGGCGGCATCGGTGCGAACCTCGGTCGGGCCGCCATCGAGCGAGACGATAAGATCCTCTTCGGATGAGGCCGTCTCGGCGACGGTATTACCGATGTCGATCTGGTCTTCCTCGGTGACGGTCAGGTTGATCGCCTGCCTAGGCTTCGACTGCGCGACTGTCCTATCGCCGCCGACCGTAGGCGCCGACGGCGTGGTATCAAGGGAGCTGAGGAAATCGTCGAATTCGTCGGTAGCCTCGAGGGATGCCTCGGCGGGCGAGGGCTCTCGCGCTTTTCGCTCGGTCTTCCCCGCGGCCGGCTTTTCCGACGTCGCGGAAACCAAGTCGTCGAGGTCGGCGTCCAGTTGGCTCGTCGAGGTCTCGTCGATCAACTCGACGCCAAATTCGGAATTGAAGAATTCGGACTCGGTAACGGTCGAGCCCGTCGCCTTTATCTTCTCCGCGTCCTTGATAAAGGCCTCGTCGAAGTCGAGATCGATATCCACCGGCTCGTCGTCGTCGAATACCTTCTCGTTCTCCTCGGGCGACGCCCCGCCGGTCTCGTTAAAGGCGTTGACGAAGGAATCAAGATCAAGGCCATCGTCGGCCGACCCGGGGGAAGGGGTGGGCGTCGCGGTCGGCTCAACGTTCCCCGCGTTAAGGTCGTCGAGGAAGCTACTGAAGTCCTCGTCCGACGGCATGGTGTCGGTCTTTTTCTCCTCGACGAGATCGTCGAGCGATACGTCGAACCCTGCCTCGGCGGGAAGCTCGATCGATTCGGGCAAGCCCTCGATCGCGTCGAGATCGACGACCTCATCGGCCTCGACTACCGAGGGCCCGGAGTCCGGGATAATGTCCTCGAACACGATCTCCTTGTCGATGATCGGGGTCTCCGAGACGTCCGGCGTAAATGACGAGATGTTATATTCGGCCTCGGAGGACCGGGACGGTGCCTGGCTTTCGCCGGGGGTCTCGAACCGCTCGAAAATAGGCTCGGATTCCTGCGGGGCAAGCTCCTCGAACACGATCTCGACCGGCTCTTCGTCCGCGAGGGACGCGAACCCGTCTGACGCTCGAAGGGGCTCGTCCGCCGCGGCGAAAGCGTCGGCGACATCGTCCATCTCGGACAGGGAAAAATCGTCGGTAACGTCGAGGGTTTCGGTAGGCGCCTCGTCGAAGTCAGGAAGGACGAAATCGTCGGCGGGCGCGACTCCTTCGAGGACGGTGCTGGGCTCAAGGTCGATTTCGGCGTCGAAATCGGGGAGATCGGGAAGCGCGTCCGGCTCGGCCTGGGCGGAAGGCCTAATTCTCATGCGCGCGACGGATGGGCCCGAAAGAGAGTCCGCGGAGGCGTCCCGGGGGCCGCTTTTCACCCAAACGCCATATTGATCAAGTACTTCGGTCTCGTCCCCGAAATTCACCGGGAAAGAGGCTTCCGTGATATCGTCGTTTTCATTGTCTGGCGTCATGCGTCACTCCCGAAACTGTGGTGTCTACGCGTACAATATCGGCTCTTTTCCCTGATAGTATAAATGTATAGTACGGCGTCGACACCTGTCAATGAATTTACCGGCCGGAAGCCGGCGTTCCGCCGATCTTGCGGTAAAGGAGAGGGCCGTTCGTGCCGTAATAGAGGGTATGAAGCGCTTTTCGGTAGTCGCATCACTCTCGGCGGCGACGGCGATCTACTGTCTCGTCAGCCTTTCCCTTGGCCCGCGCGGATTCTGGGCAATGCGCCAACTCGAGTCGCAGCGCGAGGCCGTCGGCGCAAACCTCGATTCCCTTACACTCATCCGGGACGACCTCGATTCCCGACTGAAAAACCTTTCGGCCGACCCTGACACGATATCGGTATACGCGCACGAACTTGGGTACGTCGCTGAAGGCGAGCGGCTTATTAAGCTCGCCGGCTTCGCAGGCGGCGTCGACCGCGCGATGGCGACGGGACAGGCCATCAGGATCACGAAGCCGGAGCACCTCCCCGAGTGGGTGTGCAAGCTCATCGCCCTTGTCTGCGGCGCGGCGGCCTACGCCGCCTTCGAGATACAAAAAGCAAGGAGGGCGCATGCGTATACGTAAGGACGACCCCCGATCGGCAGACCTCGCGGTCGCCGTGCTTCGCTCGTCATCGGTCGCCGTGCTGCCTACGGACACTATCTACGGCTTTTCGGGCATCGTTCCCGCGAGCCACGCGCGGATCGTCGAGCTGAAGGGTAGGGACGAGGGCAAGCCGTTCATCGAGCTCGTCTCGTCGGTCGACGAGGCCGAGCGGATCACGGGTCCCATACCCGCCGCTTTCCGCTCGTATTGGCCGGGCCCGCTCACCCTGATACTGAGAACGGGCGCGGGAACCACCGCCTACCGCTGCCCCGGGGATCCCTGGCTTCGCGGGATTATCGCCCGGGTCGGCGCCCCGATCTACTCGACGAGCGTGAACCGAGCGGGCGAGACCCCGCTGTCAGACGTCCCCTCGATCGAGGAGGCATTTGGCCCGTCAATCGACCTTATAGTGGACGGGGGCAATTTCCTTGAGGTGCTTCCGTCGACGATCGTCGACCTATCTGGCGAAAAGCCGCGGCTCGTGCGGCAGGGAGCCCTCGTCCTGGACGAGTCCCTTTTCCAGGCCTAACGACGGTCTCGCCGCCAGAAGACCGGCAGGGTTACGCTTTCCATGCTAAGCACGTTCTTCCCGTCGTTCTTGATCACGACGGATTTCTTCGTTCCCGACAAAGTAGATTGATCGCTCGTTACCTGAAAACGCCACTCGATAGGCGGCGCGATCGCCGCCGCCTGGCGGGCGACGGGATCCGGAAGGTCCATAAACTGCCGCGGCACGGCGGCGCCCTTCTGCCGCACGACGAGGTAATCCCCCGACACCAGTATCTCGAGCGAAATCGAGACCCCGCTCGCGAGAACGGCGACGCCGCGTCCCCCGCGAAGGATCATGATGCGCTCGATGCCGTCCTCGCCCTCCCATGATCCGGCCAACGAATCGGGGTTTCGCACCGCGATAAGCTCTATCGTCTGCTCAGGCGGCGAAGCGTCGGCGACCGAGGGGGATGGATCGGGAAGGGCGATGGATTGGTCGAAAAGGTCCCGAACGAGGACCCGCGACTCGAGGAGGATTCGGTTCGGGTTCTCGTAGACGCGGGAGATGAGCCTGGTAATCGTGAAGGGGCCGCCCTTCAGGATGAGCTCGAGCTTTATCCCGTCCGCTTGGCTGACGAGATTGCCGTAAAAGATATAGTCGGCTCCGTCGGGCACGCGAAGGTCTGCCGGCAGAGGGTCAGAACGAAGGTCGAGGGAGCGGTAGGTCTTAAGCTCGCGGATGAACGAATACACGAGGTCGCTGACCGCCCGGGGCACGTTGTCCCCAAGGTCGCGGGACGAAAGCCCGTACACCGCCACGATCGGCACGCCTTGCTGCGCCCGAAGGGGCAGGGCCGCGAAGAGGCAGAGGAGCATGGCTTTAAGCGCCCGTTGTCTATTCGTCTCGCACCTCACCCGTCGTTTTTGCGCCGGAACTCGCGCTGGATGTCGCGCTTCATGTCCCGGTCCCGTATATCCGACCTCTTATCAAACAACTTCTTGCCCTTGCAGATACCAAGATTCACCTTGACGATCCCGTTCTTCAGGTAGAAGTCGAGCGGTATCAGCGTATAGCCCTTCTCGTCGACCTTTCGCGTCAAGCGCTTGATCTCGTCGCGGTGAAGCAGCAGCTTCTTCGGCCGATCGGGATCGTGGTTAAAGATCGACGAGTAGACGTACTCGGCGATGTGCAACCCCCGCAGCCAAACCTCTCCGCCGACTATCTCGGCGAACGCGTCGGGAAACGAGATATTGCCCGCGCGAACGGACTTTACCTCGGTGCCCTCGAGGGCAATCCCGCACTCGATGGAGTCTTCAACCTCATAGTTGAACCGGGCTTTCCGGTTCTGCGCGATCGACTTCACGGGTGCGTTGCTCATCAAGGCGATTATAGAAGCTTACGCGCGCACTTGTCAACGACGGGGCTTCGTGCTACCATTTCGCACATCTCACGATTGCTCGCGAGGGACCCATGCCCGCCAAATGGCACAAATATTCGTACACCGCCCAGCGCGCCGAGCGCCGCACGATCGTGGCAGTCCTGTTCACCGTCGTCTTCCTCTCAGTCGCGTTCGTCCTCATCAACCGCTATCTCGTCGGGATGTACGTCGTGCGCACGGACGCGATGGAGCCGACTCTCTCGAGCGGGGACTGCGTCGCCACCACGTCGCTGTATCGGCAACGTCCCGCGCCGGATCGCTCGCTGTCGCCGCTGATCGCGCCCGCCCGCGGCGATCTCGTCGTCCTCGCCCCGCACTACCACGAGCGCCACGGGTTTTTCCGATCGGTCGCGGGCACCCTCATCTCGTTCCTCACCTTCCAAAAAATCGACCCGTTCGCACGCGACCGCAGCTCCGGCGAAAAGCCGGTGATTAGGCGCTTGGTCGCCTTTCCCGGCGACACGATCTTCATGAAGGATTTCATCCTGCACGTGCGTACGGCCGACGGCGCGTACTTTCTCACGGAGTTCGAGCTCGCGGGGGCGCCCTACAACATCAGGGTCGATCGCCTTCCCGAAGGATGGTCCGACGCCCTTCCGCTATCCGGTTCTTTCCCCGAGACGACCCTGGGGAACGACGAGTACTACGTCCTTTGCGACAATCGCCTCGCCGCGAGCGATTCCCGCATCTGGGGCCCCATCCCCGCGCGCAGGCTCCGCGGCAAGGCGCTCCTCCGCTATTGGCCGCTTCGCAATTTCGGGGTTCCCGACTCGCCGAGATGATCGGCTCCCTCTACGTACACGTCCCCCTCTGCCTCAGGATGTGCGATTACTGCGACTTCTACTCGTTGCCTTCGTCACATCCCCTGCGCGCCGAAATCGTGCCTCTGCTTTTATCCGAGCTACGGCTGCGACAGGAGTCCCTTGAACGGCGCGAGGCGATCGAGGCGAAAGCCTCGATCGCATGGGACACCGTGTACGTCGGGGGAGGTACGCCGAGCGTGCTTTCCCCCGAGGAGATATACGAGCTCGCGCGCGGGATCGGCCCGCTCGCGCCGGACGGCGAGTGGACGGTCGAGGCAAATCCCGAGGACCTCTCCCCGGATTGGATCGACGCACTCGCATCGGGCGGCGTGAATAGGCTTTCGCTCGGGATCCAATCACTGACGGACCGGCTCCTCAAGGCGGTCGGTCGGAGGGGCTCGCGGGAGACCGCCCTTCGTGGCCTCGATCTCGCGCGGGCGCGTTGGAAAGGGCGGCTCTCGCTCGACCTCATCGCGGGCCTACCCGGCCAGACGGAAGAGGATCTCGCGCGCGACATCGCCGAGGCGCTGTCCTTCGGGCCCGACCACGTTTCGCTTTACGCCCTCACGGTGGAGAAGGGCACGCCATTAGCCGGACGATTCCGTACCGACGAAGAATCGAGCGCGCGGCTTTGGCTCGCCGGGCGCGACGCGCTCGAGGAGGCGGGACTTCGGCAATACGAGGTGTCGAATTTCGCGCGGCCTGGATCCGAGAGCCGACACAACCTCGTCTATTGGCGAATGGGTTCTTGGCTCGCGGTCGGCCCATCGGCGAGCGGGACCGAGGTCTCGCAAGACCACGCGCGACGCTACAGAAACGCCTGCGACCTCGAGCGATGGGCGATCGATCCCGTCGGTTCGGCGGAGACGGAGGACGTGTCGCGCCTGGAACTCGTCGAGGAGACGATGATGATGGGCTTTCGTCTTCGCGATGGAATATCGCGAAATCGATTTCGCGCGCGCTTCGGTACGGACATCTTGAACTTGATCGGGCCAGCCGCCTCGCGGTGGGCAGACCGCGGCCTTCTCGTCGCGGACGAGGGAGCCGTCGCCCTCACCGCGGACGGCCTCGCCCTCCTTAATCTTTTTCTCGCCGACTGCATGGAGTGCCTATGGGAAAACGAGCATCGCTAAAGCGGCGTAGGCTACGAGCCCGCATCGAGCGCGCCCTCGCCGCCGCGACCGCGCCATCGGCCCGGATAACGCTGGCCCTGGCCGGCTATCTTCTCGCGTTGATGGCCTTAATCTTGGCTATCGAGCGTCCGACGAATTCCGGGCTTAAGACGCCCTTTGACACGCTGTGGTACACACTCGTCACGATCACCACGATCGGTTACGGGGACGTCACCCCGGAAACGGGGGCAGGGAAAGCCGTCGCCATGCTGATGATGCTTTCCGGAATAGTAATTTTCGGCGCCGTCAGCGGGCAGATCGCGTCATTCCTCTTCGAACGGCAGCAAAAGAAGGATAGGGGGTTACTCAGCTTGAAATCGAAAAAGAACCACTTCCTGATACTCGGGTGGAAGCCGGACCTCGAGGCCATCCTCTCCGGCATTCTGGCGAGCCAGGAGGATCTTATGCCCTCCGACATCGTGCTAATCAACGGGGCAAGCCAGGAAAGCCTTTTCCCGATCCTGCAGAACAGGATATTTAGGGGCATCCACTACGTGGGCGGCGACT
>JAKPSR010000241.1 GCA_029571425.1 Spirochaetota bacterium
CGAGCTCGGCCTCGACGAGGTCAAGGTCCTCTCGCTCGACGAGCACGAGTCGTTTCGTTTTCGCGAGGGCGACGGTGATCTCCCCCACGACGTAGGCAGACATCTTGACGGTCGGCGACTCGCAGTTCACGACCGCGACGCGGGTTCCTACCGGCAATGCCTCGTCGATCGCGCGCGCGGATTGGGAAATCGCCTGATCGAGCGGCACCGCCTGGGCGTGGGCGAGACCCGAAGCGGCGATGGCGAGCGCGAACGTGAAGGTCGCGCGTTGGAGTATTCGTGTTTTCATTATATCCTCTTATTTAACGTAGCCGAATCCGAGCACGGTAAAGGTCTTGCCCTCGCTTCCGCTCGCCATTTTTATCTCGACGCGGTGGCGCTCGCTTGCCTCGTCGTCGACGAGTACCGTCGTCCAGGGGTTGTCCCATCCACCGGTCGGCGCCCCGTCAAGGGTGTCGACTTCCTGTCCGTCGACGATGACGGACGCCTCGCCAAAATCCGCGCTTGCCCGGCTTTTTTTGTACACCAAGATCAGCGAACGGCACTCGATCTCGAGGACGAGGGGCTCGTTCGCGCGCGCGGCGTCTCGTCGCCAGTTTTCGGGGAAGGTGAAGTTCCCGCTCGACTTGAAGGCGGGTAGGGCTAGGTCTTTATCAGTGAATGAGCCTACGGATATCCTGGCGCTCGCCGGCAGCCGGGCGGCGTCCAACAACTCGATCGGCGCGAAGCGAGCGCCTGCGGAATCGGGGATTGGCGCGTCGCGCGGGGACGCGGGCGCCGCATCGGCGGCCTTGAGCGCGGTGATGACGCAGTCCGCCATCAACCGGTGGCCGTAGTTCGTCGGGTGATATATGTCCGAGAAGAACGCCTCGTCCGAGAGAGAGCCTTTTTCGAGCTCGGGGACTACGGCGTCCTTGATGCTGACCATCGGGAGCCCGTAACGGGCGCCGATCGGGGCGAGGCGGTCCTGCAGGTTCCATCGGGACTGGAACACGCTGAAGATAAGGATCACGGCCGGCTCGTTCGGCGAGTCGAGTATCTTTCGGACGAGACTCTCGAACGCGGCGCCGTTCGTGGGGTCGTCGCCATCATTGACGGCGAATTCGACGAAGACTAAGTCGGGAGGCGAGGGGGATTTCTCGAGCACGTCACGCCGGTAGCGGATCATGCCAATCGTAGAAGGCGTGCCCGCCATACCGGCGTTGACGACGCGCATCGAGCCCCCCTCGGGGACGAAGGCGGATCGGAAACCATCGGCGACCAGGGCCGCGTAGGGACTTCCGCCGTCCGTCGCGTTGTACCCCTCGGTTATCGAGCCGCCGATGAAGGCGATGGTCACTTCCTTTCCCGATCGCGCCTTCGCGATGACGCCCTTAATCCTTCGGTTGTTCCCGGCGTCAAGCAGGGAGCGGCCGATCATGCGTTCGTACGCGACGCTTCCTCTCTTGATCTCATTCCCGGGGCCATTCACGCTCGCGCACCCGGCGACCGCGAGGGTCCCGGCGAGGGCCGCGCCGACCAGGCGCCCAATCGTTGCATCCATGCGAACAGTGTACCACGAAAAAGGACATGCCGCGAAGTCAAACCCGTTTGACAAACGAGTCCTCGCGCGTAACAATGGAAGTGTCCCCGCATTCGTGTGCGTCCAAGGAGGTCCTTCCCCATGGGTCTTGCTCACCCTCGGTTCGCCGTCCTGATGGATTTCGCCTTTTCCTCCTTTCAGGAAGAGCCCCGGCGTGGGATGATGCGTTACGCGGAGGAAGCGGGCGTCGACCTCGTCTTCTTCGGTCTTGGCAGGCTTAATCCCGACGATGGCTTGGATAGATTCAAGCTATTCTTCCTCGATTTCATAACGCCGGACGAATTCGATGGCGTCGTCATCGTGTCTTCGACGTTCCAGAATTTCGGCGGGTCGAATGTCCTTGCAGACCATTTGCGCTCGCTCTCTCCCCTTCCGATAGTGTCGATCGGGCCTTCCTTGATCGGCGAGGACTCAATCGTTTACGACAACCGCGCGGGGATGCGCGCCTTGACGCGCCATCTGACCGACGCGCACGGGTACCGCCGTTTCGCCTACGTGTCCGGGCCGCAAAGCAATCCCGAGTCCCGCGAGAGAAGGGAAGCGTTCCTCGATGCCCTCCGTGACGCCGGCATCGCGCTCGATTCAGTCCGCGAATTTGAGGGGAGCTTCCTTCCGCATTCGGGCGCCGCCGCCGTCGAGGCTTTCCTCGGCGCGCCTGGTCCCCGTCCCGAGGTCATCGTCTGCGCGAACGACCTGATGGCCTTGGGCGCGTGGACCGCCCTCGCCGATCGATCGATCGCGGTCCCGTTCGATATCGCGGTGACCGGTTACGACGACAGCCAAGTGGCGGGAAGTATATCTCACCAATTCACGACCGTGCGCCAATCCTTCGACGAGCTTGGGTATCTCGCCGTTCGTCGCGTCCATGCCCTCGCGCGCGGCGAAACGCTCGGACCGTTCGTGCCTATCGAGCCGACCTTGCGGATACGCTCGTCGTGCGGATGCGTCTCGTTCCCAGAACGGTATACCTCGTCTCCTAAGATGGATGGGTCGCCCGAATTCGAGAGCCTACGAAGCGCCATCGCCGCCTTCGTCGCGGAGGGCCGTCCCCTCTCGGAGGCAAGAGAGCTCTTTCGCGATTGGTCAATGGCCATCCGCCAAACGCTCGCGTCGCATCGTCCCCTATGCCAGTTTGAGGATATGTTGCACGCCGTCGGCGCCGGCGTGCTCGCCGCCAATCTTTATGCCCTCCTTCTCGAGGAACGGACCCAAGCGGGTTTCGAGTCTTTTTGGGGCGAGAGCCTATTCACGAATTTCCTGGAGATCACGACGGACCACGCCCAGCACGATATCGGGCTCGACCTCGCGCTCGAGAAGCACGCGGATGCCATCAAGCGGGTGATGGATCAATGCCGCGCGAGCGAGCTTCACATCGTTAGGTTTGCCGATCTCTCGGACCCGAAGAAGGGCCTTAACGCGATCTTCTCGTTCGGGTCGACCGGCCCATGGATCCCGGCGCCAGGATCCTGGCTGCCGCCCCGAGGCCATTCCCTCGTCGCGAACCTGATCGCGGTTGACGACGAGCAATACGGGTATTTCCTCATCGACGCCGCCGTGCCCGTGGCGTCAACCTTCGATTACCTTAGGATTCGGTTCTCGTTCGTCGCGCGCGAGCTGGCGACGATGAAGAGCGTGCGCGACCTGAACGAGAGCCTCGTCCGAGAGGTCGCCGCGCGCGAGGAGTCCGAGAGCAGGCTGAAGGAGGCGCTCGCCCTCGTCGAGCAGCTCTCGCTCGAGGACGAGCTTACCGGGCTTCGGAACCGGCGCGGGTTTCTCGCGATGGCCGACCATCAGGCGAAGTACCTTAAGCGAAGCAAGCGCGGTTTCTTCGTCCTGTACGCGGACCTCGACGGGCTCAAGGAGATCAACGATACCTGGGGACACGACGACGGGGACCTGGCGATCAAGGCCGCGGCAGACGTGTTCCGGTCGGCGCTTCGCGAGACCGATATCGTCGCCCGTATGGGTGGGGACGAGTTTACGGCCCTCGTCAACGAGGCGGACCCGCCGAATTACGAGATGATCAAGGAGCGCATTGAGGCGTATTGCGAGCGGAAAAGCGCCGAGCTTGGGCGCCCTTGGCGCCTCGCGATGAGCATCGGTCACTATTACGCCCCTCCCGGCTGCGAGCTCGATATTCAGCAAATGCTTAAAGAGGCAGACGCCGAGCTTTATAGCGAGAAGCAGCAGCGTCGCGGTCGTTCGCGTCGGTAAGCCGCGTTGCGGGCCACTCTCTCCCAAACTTGACGATCGGTCCCCTGGTTATTATTATAAAGACGACGAGAAAACTAGGAGATGCGATGCGGATTTCAACGCGCGGCCGATATTCCCTCGAAGCCCTGCTGTATCTTTGCCTGCTTCCGCAAGGCGAGAGCGCGAGCACGCGCGCGATCGCGGCGGGCACCGGGATATCGGACGGCTACCTCGAGCAGCTCTTTATCCCGCTGAAGCGCGATGGCATCGTGCGCGGCATACGCGGCCCGCAGGGTGGCTATCTCCCCGGGCGTACCCCTGAGCGGATAACGGTGGGCGAGGTGCTTCGATCGGTCGAGGGCTCTCTCGAGCCAGTCGCGTGCCTTTCGGACGAGACGTGCCCGGCCGAGGCCACGTGCCCGACCCGTTCCCTGTGGTCCCGCATCGCCGAGACCATCGCCGAATGCGTCGACTCGATAAGCCTCGACGATCTCGCGACGGCGTACCGGCTCCAGGGTTCCGGCGAGGCGCAGATATGAGGATATCGACGCGCGGGCGATATGGGGTTCGGTTCCTCGTCGACCTCGCCCAGAGCGCGGGCGAGACCCATGTCCCGTTGGCCGCGATCGCCGAGCGACAGCGCATATCGGCCCGTTACCTTGAGCACGTGGCCGTCATACTTAGGCGCATGGGGTACGTGCGGTCGATTAAGGGCGCTTCGGGGGGGTATGCCCTCGCGCGGGAGCCGGCGGACATTCCGATCGGCGACGTCCTGCGGGCCCTCGAGGGCGACATACTCGTCGTCGACGATCCATTGCCCGGTGAGACCGAGGGGCCGCTCGCGCGGTGCGTTCGCTCCGTCGTCTACGACCGCCTGAATCGTCGGATCGCCGACATCGTCGACAGGCTTACCCTAGCTGACATCGTCGGCGGCGAAGGGACCGATCGACCCCCGATGTACTATATTTAGCGCCCCGGTATCGGCGCGCGCACGGCGACGTAGAGGTTCACGAAGGACAGCGCCGCCGCGAGGTAGAAAACGTACTGCGGTCCCCACAGGGTCCACACGATCCCGCCCGCGTAGGCGCAGAGTATCGAGACCACGTGGTCCATGCTGATCCCGAGCGAGAGCGTCGCGGTCACGTCGGCCGGGTCCACCGCGATCGTGCGAAGGTAGACCGTGCGCACCAGGCTCATCTGCGTCGACATCCGGTCGAAGACGAAGACGACGTAGGCGAGGAGGACGGGCCAGCCCACGGTCGCGAGGGCTCCCGACGCGTAACCGCCCGAGACGAGACCGTAGAGGGCGTATACCCCGATGAACGAGAGCGCGTCCGCGTAGAGCATGGCCCGGATGCCGAATCGGTCGAGCCATCGCCCGACTGCCGGGATGAAGAAAATGCCGAGGAACGCCCCGACGATCCCGAGAAGGGCGAGCGTGTCCGCCTTCTTCCCGAGGAGATCGATCAGCACCCATGGCCCGTAGACGAGCATGATCTGCTTTTGAACCCCGAACATCACCACGAGCGTATAGTAGAAACGGTACTCCTTGCGGAAGACGAAACGCGGCCTCGCTGCGGAACCGGCCGCGGGACCGACGCGCCGCTCGAGTGCGACGAGGGCGACGAGGGCGGCCAAGATGAGCGCCGCGGCGATGACGAATGGCCATTTCACCCGATCGGTGAACGAGAACAGCCCAAGCCGGAATCCGGCGAACACGAACACGGCCGCGAGCATCTGGAAGCCCGTCGTCACGCCCTTGAACTGCCCCATTCTCTTGCCGAGGTTCTCGCGCCGCGCGAGGGCGATGCCGATGCTGTCCTGGACCGGCATGAAGAGATGCTGCCCGAGGGAATTGACGAAGATGAGGGCGAGCATAATGGCGAATGGCGGGCTCGAAAGGCCGAGGACGAAGATGCCGGCGACGCTAAACGCGTGCGCGATGACGGCGATCCGGACGTCGCCGAACGCGCCGAGCGCGGCGACGACGAGGGCGCATATCATCCCGGGAAGCTCGCGCGGGAACTCGATGAGACCGCGTTGGTAGGGGGTCACGCGATACGCGTCCTTAAAGTAGTTGGAGATGATGTCGTTCGAAAAGCCGAGACCGAGGGCGGTGAGGGCGAGGACGGCGAGATAGAGGCGGACGCCCGGGCTCAGGGACGAGACTCGCGCGGCCTGCGCGCGGACTAGGTTCGTTAATCGTGTATGTATCATCGGGTAATCGCCCTTCCTTTGGATGTCGCGCATTCTATCAGAAATCGCCTACCCTAAGAAGATGCCCGGAAGAACTGGTTTCCTTGGCGTTCTTCTGCTACAATGAACGCGGAGGACGTTTCCTATGCTACGAACAGCCCTCGCCGTCGTGAGGTTTAGCTTTTACTTGATTTGGAACATACCGGCACTCCGCGTGGCTCGCCGCCTCGAGCGGGAAGGAAAGACCGAGGAACTCGATCGCGCCGTCGATGCGCGCGTGCAAGACTGGGGCCAGTTCGTCGTGGGTCTCGCAGGCGGGACCGTCGAGGTTTCGGGCGAAGAGAACGTGCCCACCGGCCCCTGCGTTTTCATCGGTAACCACCAAGGCAACCTGGATATCCCGATCATGCTCGGGTATATCAAGAAACCGAAGGCGTTCATATCGAAGATAGAGATACTGAAGGTCCCGTTCCTGTCGGATTGGATGCGCCTGATGCGGTGCACCTTCCTCGATCGGCGCGATATGCGGCAGTCCGTGCGCGCGATGCAGGAGGCCGTTGACACCGTTCGCGGCGGCCTCTCCCTGGTGATCTTTCCCGAGGGGACGCGAAGCCGCGGCGGGCCGATCGGCGAGTTCAAGGCGGGTAGCTTTAAGCTCGCGCTGAAGGCCGAGGTGCCGATCGTGCCGGTGACGATCGACGGCTCGTGGCGGCTCTTCGAGGAGAATGGCAGGGTTCGGTCCGGGCACGTGCGCGTCACCGTGCACCCGCCGATCCCGACCGCCGGTCTCTCGCGCGAGGAGGCCGCCGCCCTTCCCGAGCGCGTGCGCACCGTCGTCGCCTCCGCACTCGGCGCGCAGGCGACGGCTTAGGCGAGAGTTCCGTCCGCGAGGCGGCGGAATACGCGCTTGGCCTTTCCCTCTTGCCTCGGCAGGGCGCCGGGCGCGAAGACGTCGCCCTTCGGCGAGAAGCCGAGCGCTTCCTTCAGCACCTTCTCCACCGCGAAGCCGGTGACGCCGCTCTCCGCCTCCACGTTGACGCGGACGTCGGTGACCCCGTTCTCTTCCTCGATGATGATCTGGTAGTTGTTGAGCACGCCCGGTATCGACATCAGGGCCTGCTCGACCTGGCTCGGGAAGAAGTTCACTCCCTTGACGATCAGCATGTCGTCGACGCGGCCCATGATCGGCGCGAGGCGAAGGTGGGTGCGCCCGCAGGAGCACGGCTCGCGCGACAGTATCTTCGAGAGATCGCCGGTGCGGAAGCGGATCACGGGCAGGGCCTCGCGGGTCAGCGCCGTGATCGCGAGCTCGCCGATCTCGCCGTCGCGGACCGGCTCGTGGGTGTCCCGGTCGAGTATCTCGACGAGGTAGTGGTCTTCCCAGACGTGGATGCCGTCGTGCGCGCGGCAGTCCTGGCCGAGCGTGCCGACCCCGCCGGTTTCCGTCATCCCGTAGATGTCGAAGACCTCGATGCCGAGCCCCTCGGTAAGTCTTTTCTTCATCGCGTCAGAGAAGGCCTCCGCGCCGAAGATCCCGTACTTAAGCTCGGGAAGCGCCTGCCCTGAGGCCTCGAGCTCCTCCATCAGCCTGATCCCGTAGGAGACGACCCCGGTGAATACCCGCGTGCCGAAATCGCGCGCGAGCTTGATCTGCCGCGCCGTGTTTCCGGCGCCCGTCGGGACGACGAAGAGCCCGTAGCGGCGCGCGCCGTGGTACATCCCGAAGCCGCCGTTGAATAGGCCGAAGGAGGGGGTGATCTGCACGACGTCGCTCGGGAGGGCGCCCGCCATCGCGTAGCAGCGCGCCATGCACGAGGCCCACTGGTCGAGGTCGGCCTGGGTGTAGGGCATCACGACCGGCGTGCCTGTCGAGCCGGAGGACATGTGCATCTCGACGACGCGCTTCCGGTCGACGCAGAGCAGGCCCATCGGGTAGGTGTCCCGGAAAACGGTCTTGTTGATCGTCGGGAAACGGGCGATGTCCGAAAGGGCCTTGAGGTCCGCGGGGCGTACGCCGGCCGCGTCGAAGCTTTTCCTGTAAACGGGGTTGTTCCCGTACGCGTGGGCCAGTATCTTCTTCAGCCGCTCGAGCTGTAGCGCCTCGATCCGGCCTCTTTCCATCGTCTCCAGCTCACGCTCGAAATACACGTCGCTCATCTTGCGTTCTCCTTACCCGCGCGGAACGCGCGCAGGTTCAACTCGCGGTGCCGTTCGCCCACGCAGGCGGCGATAGCCTCTTCCCATTTGCCCTCGAGCGAGGGCAGTCCCGCGGACGCCGCGCCGAGCGCGACGACGTTCGCGGCCTTCGCGTTCCCAAGCCCATGCGCGATCCCGATCGCGTCGATCGAGACAAGGCGAGGAAACGCCCGCGCGAGCCTTTCGTCGACGTCGGCGGGGTAGGTCGCCTTTCCCGAGGACACCGTCACCGGGACGATGCGCTGGGTCGAGACGACCGCCAAGGCGCCGGGCTTTAGGTAGTGCGCGTAGCGGAGGGCCTCCGCGCTCTCGAGGGATACGAGGAGGTCGACGGTTCCCTCCCATACGAGCGGGCTGTGGACCTTCGCTCCGAAGCGTACCTGCGCGAGCACGGAGCCCCCGCGCTGCGCCATCCCGTGCACCTCGTTTCCCTTCACGTCGGCGCCCGAGAGGATCGCCGCGTGCGCGATCACGGAGCTCACGAGGAGCACCCCTTGGCCGCCGACCCCTACGAGGAGGACGTTAGTCACGCCGTTCGAGGTTTCGCTCATACCGACGCCTCCCGCTCGGCGATCGCGCCGAACTTGCACACCTGGTCGCAGAGCCCGCAGCCCGCGCAAAGCTCCTCGGATATCCGCGGCGGCTTGCCGCGCTCCGGTGCCTCGATGGCCGGGCAGCCGAGCCTGACGCAGGCTTGGCACGCCTTGCACTTCGATTGGTCGATCGCGCGCGCGGGGCCCACGGCCTTCCGCTCGCGCAGGGGGCAGGGCGCGCGAGTCACGATCATGGAGGTGGTCTCTGAGGCGAGCGCCTCGGCGACCGCGCGCTCGGTTTGGCTAAGGTCGTAGGGGTTTACCGTCTCGACGCGCGGCATCCCGCACGCGCGCGCGACCGCCTCGATCGAGACCTCGGTCGTGGTCTCGCCCATCAGCGTGCGCCCCGTGCCGGGGTGGTCCTGGTGGCCGGTCATCGCCGTCGTGCGGTTATCGAGGACGACGAGGACCGATCGTCCCTTGTTGTACACGACGTCGAGCATGCCGGTGATCCCGGAATGGAAGAAGGTCGAGTCCCCGACGACTCCGACGACGCGCCGCTGCTCGCCTGCCTTGTCGATTCCCTGAGCGACGGAGAAGCCGCCGCCCATGCAGAGGATGGTGTCGGTGCGCGACAGGGGCGGGAAGACGGCGAGGCTGTAGCAGCCGATGTCGCCGGTCACGAGGACGTCGTGCTTGCCGAGCGCGAAGAAGAGGCCGCGGTGCGGGCATCCGGGGCAGAGAACGGGCGGGCGCGCCGGCAGGTCGGCGGCCTCCGCGAGCGGGGCGGGCAGCGCGGGCGCGGCCTCGCCGGGAAAGAGCGCCGCCTTCAGCGCGAGCGCCTTCGGGACCGAGAACTCGCCGATCCCGCCGATCAGGTTGCGTCCGTCGCAGGCGATGCCCATCGCGCGGACGTGCTCCTCCAGGATGTCCTCGTTCTCCTCGACGACGACGAGGCGGTCGACGGATGACGCAAACTCGCGGATCAGCGCGTCGGGGAAGGGCCAGGCGAAACCGAGCTTGAGGACGGAGGCGTCGGGGAACGCCTCGCGGACGTAATTATAGGCGATCCCCTCGGCGATGAATCCGAGCGAGCGGTCGCCCGCCTCGATCCGGTTTAAGTGGCTTCGCTCGGCGTCGCGCGCGAGCTCTCCTAGGCGCGACTCGACGCGCTTTCGCATCTCGCGCCCCCAGACCGGGAGCGGGCAGAAGCGTGAGGGATTCCGCTCGAAATGGGCGGCGCGCTCCCCCGTTCGCTCTCCCGTCTCGACGAGGGAGCGGGAGTGGCTCACTCGGGTGGTGAGGCGGAGTATCACCGGCGTCTTGCGCAGCTCGGAAAGCTCAAGCCCGTAGCGCACGGCGGCGAGGCACTCGGATGAGTCGGCGGGCTCGAGGACCGGGACCTTCGCGAAGCGCGCGAAGTGCCGGGTATCCTGCTCGTTCTGGGACGAGTGCTGCCCCGGGTCGTCGGCGACGCAGACGAGCATTCCGCCCTCGGTGCCGACGTAGGAGAGCGTCATCAGCGGGTCCGCCGCGACGATGAGCCCGACGTGCTTCATCGTCACGATCGCGCGGACCCCCGCGTAGGAGGCCCCGGCCGCCGCCTCGAGGGCGACCTTCTCGTTCGGCGACCACTCGAGGTAGACGTCTTCCTTGCGGAGGGCGAGGTTCTCGAGGATCTCGGTCGAGGGTGTGCCGGGGTAGCCGAAGGCGGCGCTTACGCCAGCCTCCCACGCCCCGCGCGCGACCGCCTCGTTGCCGGTCATCAATGTTGACATACAGTACGCACCTTGCGATGAGCGGGCATGCCGCTACAGGATGTGGCCGGCGACGACCGCCGCGGCCTGGGTCGCGAAGCAGAGGGAGAGGAGAACGAGGTCCCCGACGGTGACGGGGACGACGCGCGGCCGCGCCGTGCTTCGGGGATCGAAGCCCCGCGTCTCGATCGAGAGGGATAGGGTGTCCACGTCCCGCGCGCACGAGACGAGCAGGGGAAGCGACAGCCTGAGGATCATCCCGACCTTGCGCAGGGGGTTCCCTGTTTCGGTATTGTATCCCCGGGCGGCCTCGGCCTGCAAGACCTGCCGCATCCGGTCCCCGAATGTGGGAATGAAGCGAAGCGCGGTGACGAGCATGATCGAGTACGCGCCGGGGAGTCGGAAGGTCCCGGATACGAGCGAGACCACCTGGGTCTGGCTCGTCAGCGAGAGCATCAGCGGGATCGAGCCCACCGAGGCTATCATCCGAAGCGAGAGGAGGGCGCAGCTCCAGAGCCCGACGTCGGTGACCGCGCCGACGCGCGCGAAGGGGATCGCGTGGAAGACGGTTCGCCCGGCGTCGATCGTGAAAACCTGGAAGAGGCACAGGGTCAGCGCGCCGAAGAGGAGCGCCACGAGGGTAAGGCGAAAGGCGCGAAAGGCGCCCGACGCGAGGGCGACGAGACCCTCGATCAGGATGAGGAGGGCGATCGAGCGGAGGTCCTCGGTGAGGTAGGCCGCCGCGATGAAGCCGAGCATGGCGAGGAACTTGGCGAGCGGGGCCATTTCCCTCGGGTGCCTGATAAACGGAGTGCCGGTCATACGGCCTCCCTTCGCGCGAGGGCGGCGACTTGGTCGGCGAGGGAGCGGACGAGGAGCGCGCGCTCCCCGCCCGAGGCGGGGAGATCGAGGCCGAGCGCGCGCGCGAGGCGCACGATGGGCGGGGCCGAGAGCATGGCGCGGGCTAGGAGGCCCGCGTCGGAGAAGAGCTCGGCGGGGGCGCAGTCCGCCTCGAGCTTTCCCGAGACGAGCACGAGGGCGCGGTCCGCGTAGCGGGCGACGAGGTCCATGTCGTGGCTGACGAGGACGACCGCCTTCCCGCGCCGCGCGAGGCCTCGCGCGAGCTCCATCACCCGCGTCGTTTCCGCCTCGTCCTGCGCGCTCGTCGGCTCGTCGAGGACGAGGACCTCGGGGTCGGTGGCGAGCACGGAGGCGAGGGCCACGCGCTGTCGTCTCGATCGGGTCAGCATCAAGGGATCGGCGTCGAGCTTCGCCGAGAGGTCCGCGCGGGCCGCGGCCTCGGCGATCCTCCCGTCCCATTCCGCGCGGGGAATACCGCAGTGGCGGAGGCCGAACGCGATCTCCTCGCGGACGGTGGCGCAGAGTATCTGCTGGTCGGGGTTTTGGAAGAGGAAGCCGACGCGCCGCGCGAGCTCGCTGGTCCGCGCGCGCTTGGTGTCGAGCCCGCAGACGGAGACTGTTCCCGCGGTCGGCTTCATTAGCCCGTTCAGGTGCTTGAGAAGCGTGGTCTTTCCCGCGCCGTTCGGCCCGACGAGGGCGACGAACTCGCCTGGCTTGACCGAGAACGAGAGGTCCCGGAGTATGGGCGTCTTGCGCACCGACGCGGAGAGCCGGTCGACGCGGATCATCGCGCGGCCCCCGCGGGGACGAGCTCCCCGATCGCGGCGACGGCCTCGGCCTCGGAGGAGGGAAGGCTTCCCTCAAGAAGACCGCGCTCGCGAAGCTCATCGGCAAGCTCGAGCCAGGCGGGGAGGCGAAGGCCCGCGTCGCGGAGGAGGCTTGGTTTCTGGCATGCCTCGGCGGGCGAGCCCCTGAACGCGAGGCGCCCTCGGGCGAAGACCAGGATCTCGTCGGCGAACTCGAGCATCAAGTCGAGGTCTCGCTCGATCACCACGGCCGTCGTACCGTCGCGCGCGCGCATGTCGTCGACGATCGAGAAGAAGCGTCGGGCGCCCTCGGGATCGAGGGCGCTCGTCCCCTCGTCGACGAGCAGTATCCTTGGGCGGAGGGCGACGGCGCTCGCCATCACCAGGCGCTGCTTTTGGCCGCCCGAAAGGGACGCGGTGTGCCGGCGCTCGAAGCCGGCGAGCCCGACGCGCGCGAGGGCGTCCGAGACGCGGCGCGCGATCTCGTCGAACTCGAGCCCGCGTTGGACGAGGGCGAAGGCCACTTCCTCCTCGACGGTCAGGCTGATGATCTGGGAGTCCGGGTCGTCGAAGACGCTCGTGATGATCGCGCCGATCTCAGCGTGCCCGCGCTCGGTTGGGTCGGACCCGTCGACGCGGATCGACCCGGAGAAGGTTCCCGGGAACACGCGGGGCGCGGTGCCGTTGAGGAGGCGGAAGAGCGTCGTCTTGCCGGAACACTCGGCTCCGGTCGCGCAGACAAGCCTGCCCGGGCCCGACGCAAAGCTAACGCCGTCGAGGGCGGGGCCTTCCTGCCCGTCGTAAACGAAGCCGACGGACTCGAGTTGGATCACGATGCGACGTCCGGGTCTTTCAGCCGGAGCACTCGGCGCAGAGGCTCGTACGCGAGTTGGGTTATAACCGTGTTGGCGATCGCGGTGGGCACGACCACGGAAAGTATCATCACGTATTTCGCGCCCTTGCCTTGGGACATCAAAATGAAGGAAAGAATCAGCACGAAGGTAACCCCAGAGGCGAGCGTCGAGAGGAAGGTGACGAGGGCGGGCTTGAGGCTGTACCCGGCGATCGGAACGCGGTAGCGGGGCCTCGAGAGGAGGTAGCAGGCGAGACAGCCAATCGGCTCGGACACGAAATTAAGGAAGGGAACCGGCGAACCCGAGGTCAACTGGGAGAGTATGGCGGCGACGATCCCGATCGCGAGGGCTTGGACGAGCCCGGGACGAACGAGCAAGATCGCGAGGCAGTACATGGCGATGATGAAGTTGGGGGTTACCGGCAGTTTCGGAAAGAACATCCGGATGACCGCGCCCGCGGCCAAGAGGATACCAGTCAGGATAATATCCCGCGTCGTCAGGTGTTTCGTCGTGCTTTCGCTCATCGTGATCTCCTTTTATATCGGTATCATATCAACACCCGGTGTTTCTGTCAATAGAAACACGTCGAATAAAGTCGGCTTATATCATAGAAATGAACTAGGGTTTTTGGGGATTTTTCGGCAAAAAAAGGAAAAAAACTTGATACATCCGATTTCTCGGGTTACAGTAATACAAAATTCGTTAGGGAGCATATGATGGCAGATAAAAAAGGGATCGGCAGGCTTGACGAAAAATTGGTGAGTTTGAACATCGTTTCCGGTCAATTCATGACCGATTTGCCCGTCGTGCACCAAAAAATGAACACCATACTTAAGAAAACCGGCAAGGTGCTTACCGATCGGATATTCGACAAGGGGAACGCCGAGCTTCGCGCCTGGCTCGTGACCTTAAGCCGCCGCGGCGCTTCCCAGGAAAAGCTTACGGCGTACCTTCGCACGGGTTTTGCCCACCTAACCTACGATTTTATCGAGTCCCAGTACCATCAAATCAGCATCGACGACCTCGTCGCCCGAACCATCCTCTCGATGAAGCGGCGCAACCTGCACGCGTGCTTCTTTAAGCCCCCGGCCGATCCGCCGTCAACCCCGGTTAAGAAGAACACCGCCGCGAGCGGGAAGGTCGTCGCGATCAAGAAGAGCGAACTCGCGAAGAAGAAGAGCGCGAAAAAGACCACGGCCAAGAAGCCGGCGGCGAAGAAACCGGTCGTCAAGAAGCCTGCGGTTAAGAAGCCCACCGCGAAAAAACCGGCGGTCAAGAAGCCAGCCGTCAAGAAGGCCGCGGTTAAGAAACCCGCGGTTAAGAAGGCCACCGCTAAAAAGCCGGCGGCGAAAAAGCCAGCGACCAAGAAAGTCGCGGCCAAAAAGCGCTAAGCGTTTTTTTCAGGAACGTTTGCTTCTATAAAAACGATATCCTCCGTGCTACACTTCTTTCTATGAGAAAGCTCGTTCTATTGCTCAGCCTCGTTCTCGCCGCCTTCCCCGCGCGCCCGGCCCCGGCTCCGCGGGCCCAGGGCGATAGGCCCATCGTCGCCCTCGTGCTCGCCGGCGGAAGCGCCCTCGGCCTCGCCCATATCGGGGTAATCAAGGTCCTCGAGGAGCAGGGCATCCCGATCGACATGGTCGTTGGGACGAGCATGGGCGCGATCGTCGGCGGGCTGTACGCGGTTGGGTACACCGTCGAGGATCTCGAGCGGATCGTCTTCTCGGCGGATTGGACGGGGCTGTTCTCCGAGGACTCGAAACCTATGGACGAGACGTACCAAAAGCGCATGGAGCGAGCTCGGTATTTCGCGCGCGTCGGTTTCGATTGGGACGGGTTTCGGCTCGGCGGCGGCTACCTGACGGGATGGAAGATACTTCGGCTCCTCGACGCCCTCACCCTCGGGATCGGCGATGACGTCGACTTCGATAGCCTGCCAAGGCGGTATCGCGCGGTCTCGACCGACCTTGAGCGAGGTGACCGCGTCGTGCACGAGCGGGGCCCGATCGCCGACGTGATGCGCGCGAGCATGAGCATTCCCGGGGTTTTCGCCCCGTATGAATTCCGGGGCTGCAAGCACGCCGACGGCATGCTGGTCGCCAACCTGCCCGTCGACGTCGCCCGCTCGCTCGGCGCGGATTTGGTAATCGCGGTAGAGTTCACGAACAAGAAAAGCTCGAATGCCAAGGCCTTCGATCGCTCGCCGATCGCGCCGCTGAGCCGTTCACTCGACATCCTCGTGCGGACGACGGAAGCCGCCCAGCGTTCCGCCGCAGACTTGGTCATATCGGTCGACGTTTCGGGCTTCGACGCGTCCAATTTCGATAAGGCCAAGGAGATTGCCGCGCGCGGCGAGGAGCAAGCGCGCGCGCGCGGAGAGGACCTCGCGGCCTTCCGGTCCCGCGCGAAAGTCGCGGCTCGCACTGAAGGTGCGGCTCGCACCCAAGGTGCGGCACCTGCCGTTTCCGCGCGCGAGGCGCCGACCGTGAGCGCGGTGTCCGTGCGCGGCGGGTCCTCCACGGACAGGGCGTGGCTCCGATCGTTTCTCGAGCCCCTGATCGGTAAGCCTGTCGATCCCGCGGCCCTTGACCCCGCGTTCCAGGCGATTGACCGGGACGGGCGCTTCGACTCGGTTCGCCTTTCGCTCGACCCGTCGACGGGCGCGCTTACCGCGCGCATATCTCGCGAGCGCGAGGACGACGCCTATCTTGGCGCCTGCCTTTCGTACTCCGCTTCTTATTCTCGTTTCTTGGTCAGCAACCTTACCTTCGCACCCGGCGTTGTCGTGCGCGGCTTGCCGACGGATCGCTCGCGGTTCGAGGTTTCGGGCGAGCTCGTGGACGCACCCGGGGTCGAGGCGTGTTTTTCCCAGGGGCTATACGGGACCCTTCGCGCCGACGCGTTCTACGCCTTTCGCCGTGAGTTCGACGTCTGGCTTGGCAACGACACGCTGGGCTACGAGTATCAAACCGTGTCCCAGCTGGCCGGCCTTCAGCTTGCCTTTGAGCTCGCGCCTGGCTTCGAGCTGTCCGCCGGCTGTCGGTACGATTGGGTGCTTGGGGCGCGGTATCCCGAGGGGTTCGACGGCGACTCGGTGGACCAGGCCGCGATATTCTTCGGTCGCGCCGCGCTTAGCGACGTCGATGCACACTGTTTTCCTTCGCGCGGCCTCACGTTTCGCCTCGAGTCGCTCTCCGCGTATAAAGGACTATTGTCCGAACGGTCCTTCGCGACGCTTGAAACCTCGGGAGGCCTCTACATTCCCGTCTCGGACGACCTCTCGTTCAACATCCTTTGGATCGCGGGAACCGATTTCAGTAAACTGGGGGACGAGGGCAACGCCGCGCCGCGATTTTACCAAAGCGACCTTTCGAGCCGCGCACTCTTTCCTGGTCACCTGCAGGTCACCGAGCGTATCGGGCATCACGTGTACGGGGCGGGACTCGGCGTCCAGTATCGTCTCGGTCTCTCGGCGAGCGTAATCGAGGTGCCCGCCTTTTTCGTCGCGCGGGGCGCGTGCGGGGCCGTGCTCCCGGAGCTTTCTCCCGCCTCGGGCGCCACGCGTCTCCATTGGAACTGCGCGATCGGCGCCGGCATCCGCGCGAGCGACGCCTTCGCCATCATGCTCCGGGGCGGGGTGTGCCGCAACACCTCGGGCGACTACCTTCCTTTCGTCGCCCTCGACCTCGGCTCGATCGGTTTCTAAGGGAGAAAAAAAGCGATCTCCGCACATAAAAAAAACCGCTCGCGCGTCTTGAATAGCGAGAACGATGAACGCAAAACCTAAGCTTGAACGAACATGGGAAGCCGAACGCGGCCGAATCGTCGCCTGGGTCTCGTCGCGGGTCGGCGAGGCCGAGGCCGAGGATATCCTGCAGGACGTGCTCGTGCGCGCGCTTTCCGACCTCGACGCCCTGACGCCGGTACGCGATCTCGCGTCATGGCTATGGCGCGGCGCGCGCAACGGGGTGATCGACGCATGGCGTCGGCGCTCACGCCGCGCGACATCCCCGTTCTCGGACCAATCCCTCGAGGTGGAGGCGCTTCCCGACGCGGGAAGGTCCCCGCACGAGGACCTTGAGCGCCGAGAAGACCTCGACCGCGTCAGGCGCGCGGTCGACGCGCTGCCGGAAGATCAGCGCGAGGTCGTCGTCGCTCAAGCCATCGACGGTGAAAGCTTTATATCGATCTCGACGCGCACGGGGGTTCCGGTCGCCACCCTCGCCGCGCGGAAACGGCGCGCCGTGAAGCGGCTCGCCGAATACCTTGACGACGACCGGCAATAAGGAGTGACGTATGCATATACACGGTTGGTGCTGCGGCGGTGACGGGCGAAGATGGTCCGTGCTCGCGATCGTTGGCATGGTCGTAGGAGGACTCGCGTTCGCGGCGGCCCTCGCCCTCGCCTTCGGCTGGGTAGTGATGATGCTGTGGAACTGGTTGATGCCGACGCTTTTTGGCCTTCCCGTCATCAGCTACGCGCAGGCATGGGGACTCGTCCTTCTCTCGCACATCCTCTTTAAGGGCGGGCATTGGGGCGGCGGGCCAGCAAGGGGCAAGCGACGCGCTCGGCACGACGGCCCGTTCTGGAAACGATGCGAGGGCGACGGCGACGAGGCTGCGGGCGTCGGGACGCGGGAAGAATCGCGCCCCGAGGGCGGCGCCTAAGGGCCAACTACCTGGTTGCGGCCGGCGGCCTTTCCCCGGTACATGGCCGCGTCCGCCTCGCGGATTAAGTCGTCGATCGACGCGTCGGGCCGATAGGGAGCGACGCCGATCGTCACGGTCAGCTGGACTTCCGCGTCCCCGATGCGTACGCGGAGTTCCGAGACCGCCGAGCGGATTTGCTCGGCGCGGAGAAGGGCGGTCTCGACGTCGATCGATGCGAGATACAGGAGGAACTCCTCCCCGCCCCATCGCGCCGCCATGTCGCCCGGGCGGATTGCGGCTTGCAACGCCGCGGCGAGCGCCTGCAGGGCGACGTCTCCGGCCTCGTGCCCGATCGAGTCGTTAAGTTCCTTAAAGTGGTCGATGTCGGCGATGAGCACGCAGAAACGCCCGGCGGCGCCCGGCTCGGTTTCTCGGTTCAGCCTCTCGAGCACCACGCGCCTCGTCCATAGGCCCGTTAGGAAGTCGCGGTCGGCGACCAGTTTCAATTGGGTGTACGCCTCCTCCGTCCGTTCCTTCTCCTCGATGAGCTGCCGGAGATAGTCGTCGAGCCTCGACCGGTACGATGCCGAAATCCTCGAGAGCCTTAGCTCGAGGAATACGAGCAGGACGATGGCGGGAATGAGAAAGAGGAGCGACGACGCGACGATGAGGGCCGCGTTCCGCGCGAAGAGCCTGTCGAAGCGCTCCCGTTCCATCTCTAGGATCGGTTTCATGTCGTCGTAATATACCCCGGTCGCGACGACCCACCGCCAAGGTTCGTAGTAGGTCGCGTAGCTCAGCTTCTTTCCGATCTCTTCGGATCCGGGTTTCTTGAACCAGTATTCGTTGTAGAAGTCCTCGTTGGCGAGGACGCCGTCGAGCTCGTCTCGGTACGGGTAGTTGCCGAGGAAGTCCTGGGTCTCCGTCGAGAGCAGCATACCCTCCGTCTCGGGGAGGTTCGGGTGGACTCGGCGTATGGCGTAGCCGTCGCCGCCCCGCTCGTCGAGTATCTCGTTTACCCAGATATACCCATCGTTCGGCACGCGCGCCTTTCTGATGTGCGCCGCTATACGGGCCTTCGCCCGCTCCTCGATCGCCGCGGCTCGCGCAGTCGGCACTGCCTGTATCGAGTCGAAACCCTCCTCGAGGGCAGAAAGGTCGCGTTCGCACTCGATCTCCCCGATGGTTCGTTGAACGACTGATTTTAGGAGTCGTCTACGCGCGTCCAGGATGTTGGTCTCGCTCACCGAGAACCATGCCGAGAGGTCATGGCGCAGGCGGTAGAGGTGTGTTGCGTCGATGAGGGCGACGAGGAGCACGACGATGGCGACGGCGCCGCGGTAGTGGACGCGATCCGCGCCGATGGAGTTCAGCCGATTCATGGTAGCTAAAGCATAGGCTAGCATTTGTGGGCTGTCAAAGGTGGAAAAAACCATCGTTCTGGATAAGAAAGTTTCCGTTGCAAATTAATTAAAAATTTCGTATACTAACGATATCGCGTAAAGGAGGCTACGAGCCATGACCAATTTTGAGTTCCAAAACCCCACCAAGATCGTATTCGGGAAAGAGGCCGAGGTCTCCGTCGGCAGGGAAACTGCCGCCGTGTCGCGGAACGTGTTGCTCCATTACGGCGGCTCGAGCGCCGAGCGGTCGGGCCTGCTCGATCGGGTTCGGTCGTCCCTGAAGAAGGCGGGCGTCGCGTTCACCGAGCTCGGCGGGGTAAAGCCCAACCCGCGCGTGTCCCTCGTTCGCGAGGGGATCAAGATATGCCGGGAAAAAGGTATCGATTGCGTCCTGGCGGTAGGCGGGGGGAGCGTCATCGACTCGGCGAAGGCGATCGGCGTCGGGGTCCCGTACTCCGGCGACGTATGGGATTTTTACGAATACCGCGCCGTGCCCGAGCGGATGCTCGCCGTCGGCGTCGTGCTGACGATTCCCGCGGCGGGAAGCGAGTCGAGCCCGAGCTCGGTGATATCGAACGAGGAGCTACTGCTCAAGCGCGGTCTCACGAACGAGGTCCTTCGCCCCCGCTTCGCGATCATGAACCCGGAGCTTACCTTCAGCCTCCCCGCGTACCAGACGGCTTGCGGCGCCGCGGACATAATGGCGCACGTCATGGAACGGTATTTCACGAACACCCGCAACGTTGAGTTGACCGACCGCCTGTGCGAGGCGACGCTTCGGACGATAATCTCGAACGTGCCGGCAGCGCTTCGGGACGGCTCCGATTACGCCGCGCGCGCCGAGATCATGTGGGCTGGGACCGTCGCCCACAACGACCTCCTTGGCACCGGTCGCGAGGGCGATTGGGGCTCGCATTCCATAGAGCATGAGATCAGCGCGATCTACGACGTCGCGCACGGCGCCGGGCTCGCCGTCGTCTTTCCCGCCTGGATGCGCTTCGTCTATAAGCACGACGTCGCGCGCTTTGTCCAGTTCGCTCAGCGCGTCTGGGGCGTCGAGCCCGACTATTTCAACCCGGAGCGCACCGCGCTCGAGGGCATCGCGCGTCTCGAGGCTTTTTTCGTCTCGATTGGATTGCCCACGCGGCTGTCCGCCATGAACGTCGGCACGGACCGCATACCGGAGATGGCCGCGAAGTGCACGGGAAAGGGAACGGGCACGACGGGGAATTTCGTCAAGCTCGACGAAAAGGCGGTGCGCGAGATACTGACCCTCGCGAAGTAATGCCCGCAACTCGGCCCGCAGCGCGGCCGGGTCAGCCTTTTCTCTTAGCGAGGTGGTCGGCCCAGGCGCGATCCGATTTCGCGATGTGGGTCAGTAGCCAGGAGCCGAGGAAGCCGTAGAGGGCGATGACCGCGTCGGGATCCGGCTGCGCAAGGCCGCGAATCTGTCGGGTCACCTCGGCGACGAAGGCCGCGTGCTCAGTCTTGTGCGCCTCGATCTGGGGGTAGGCGTTGCGGCGCATGAGCGCCTCTTCCTCGGAAAAATGGTAATGCGTGTAATCGGTGAGGCTCTTGAGGCTCTTCGACATCGAGGCCGCCCGGCTCGCCTCGGGCGCGTCGAGCACGGCGTGAACGTCGTTGATGACCAGGATGAGCTTCTTGTGCTGAAGGTCGATCTCGTCGACGCCGGTCGAAAGCGAGTCGTCCCATTTAAGGATGTCTTTCATAGCATAAGTATACTCGAAGGCATGCGTACCCGCAACGCGGCCCGCAGCGCGGCCCGCAGCGCGGCCCGCAGCGCGGCTCGTAGCGCGACCCCGAGCTTGCCTTACGCCGACGCCGAGGGTATACTGTCTCGGTGAAATCGCGGATTAGGATAGGCATCGCGGTCTTTCTCGTTCTTTCCGGGCTTTCGTTCGGGATGTCCGTTTCCCGCGTCTTCGCCCTGCTCGCGGCAAAACGGGACGA
>JAKPSR010000030.1 GCA_029571425.1 Spirochaetota bacterium
CGCGCGGAGGCAGAACGCCTACATCTCGAACCCGAACATCAAGCTCCTTACCACCTTGCTCGCGGACGTCGCGGGCCTCATCGCGGCGTCGATCGCGCTCTCCGGCAACAAGGTTGCGGCCGGAGTTTCGGCCCCGCGACCGAAAGCCGCAGGCGACCACCTCGACGCCGCGGCCTTTGTCTGCTCAGTGATTTTCGTGTCATCGTACCTATGGGTTCTTTCCCCGCTGCAGTTTTATTTCTCGTCGCCCGCCGACGTCGGCATGAGTCTCGCGTCCCTCTTCTGGGGAAACCTCGCTCGCGCGGCCGTCACCTCGGCTCTCCTCGCCGGCATAGGTCTTGTCCTCGCAAGGGGACGGCTCGCCGCGCTTTCTGTCGTCGGCGTATCGGTTTGCGTGTGCCTCGCCGCGTTCGCGCTCATCACGGGCGGTCGCTACGGCGTGCTCGACGAGTTCGCACTCGACCGCGCCGCCCTGCTCGATAGACCCTCTCCTCTGATGATGCTCGACATCCCCGTCGTCGCCGGCGCCGTCCTTCTCGCCTCTTGGCTCGCGCGCGCCAGGCGACGGCTCATGGTACCGCTCGTATGCGCCCTCTTCGCCGTAATGGCGGCGCAGGTGGGCCTTGCCGCGGCGAAAGCCGACGCCTCGTCGTTCGCGGAGACGATCGTTCCCGACGGGGAAGATCTCCCCGACGACGCCTTCTCGGTCAATAGGTTCACGAAGACGGGCCGAAACGTGGTGTATATCATCCCCGACATGCTAAACGGAAACTACGTCGGCGACCTCGTCTCGGAGAGGCCGGAACTCGCCGACAGGCTTGCCGGTTTCGTGTGGTTCCCCAACGCGGTGTCCGCCGGCTCGCACACCGCGCTCTCCCTGCCGGCCATGTACGGGGGCGTCGACTTCGAGCCCATCCGCCTGAAAAGCCTCCCCGGAACGGGACTCGACAAGCTCAATCGCGCGGCGGATCGACTCTTCGGCGGAGTCGCCGACCTCGGCTTCGCCGTTTCCGCTGCGGACCCGATGTACTCGTCGGCGCCCGCGTCCATCCCTGGGTCCGTCGTGACGAAGTCATCGGACTACGCGGCATATTGGACGCGCCGCGACGGGAGGAAAACCGGCCTCGACTCGGCCGGCGCGAAGCGTCCCCTGCTCACCTTGTTAGCGCTGTTCCGTTCGGCCCCGTTCTCGCTCAAGCGGGCGCTCTACGATAACGGGAGCTGGGTCGTTTTCAGGAAGTCATTCCAGTTCGACTACATAGAGCGCAAGACGATCAGGAACTACGGATATCTCGACCTGCTCCCGGAGCTGTCCTCGACGACGGCCAAGGGGGACTCGTTCATCTTCCTGCATACCCAATTCACGCACGAGCCCTACGGCGTCGACGCGGAAGGGAAGGTCGTGTCCGGAGGCTATCCCGATCCCGAGACGAAGAGCTTCGTCGACGCGCGCGGCGCTCGGCTCTCGGGCGCGAAGTTCCTCGACTTCCTCGCGCGGTGGACGGAGTGGATGCGGCAAGCCGGGGTATACGACAACACCCTCATCATCGTGGTCGCGGACCACGGAAACAACTACCGCGATCACGGGATCACGTTCGAGGGAAGCCTGGACAACCCAGTGGATCAGGTCTTCCTCTCACGCGTGCGCCCCGCGTTCCTCGTAAAGCCGTTTCGCTCGAACGGCCCATTCTCAGCGGACGATCGACTACTGAGCAACGCGGACGCGCCCGCGATCATCTTCCACGCGCTCGGCGCGGGCTCCGGCTGGGGACCCGATCCTCTTTCCGGGAACGGACGGATTGAGACGCGCTTCAGCTACCTATCCGGCAGCTGGAAGGATTTCCTCGGCGGCGAGCGGGCGCAGACCGAAGATTACCGCGCGCGCGGCGATGGGCGCGCGGGGAAGAACTGGTCTAGGGAATAACGGTCGGTCCGGGCGGACCCGCGCGCTTCTGTCGCTTCTCCGTGTAGAGATCTCGATCCGCGAGAGCGAGCAACCGCTCAAGGCTCCGCGCCTCGGCCGAGAAGCTAACGAACCCCACGCTGATGCCGAGCGAGAATTCCTCCCCAGACCCCGCGTTCCACGACGCGACCGCCTCGGCAAGCCGATCGCGAAGCGCGACCGCGCAGTCCCCGCCGGAGTCCACGACGACGACGGCAAACTCGTCCCCGCCGAGTCGGGCCACGACGTCGATGCCCCGAAAGGTACGCCTGATCGCGTCAGCCGCGCCGGCGATCGCTCGGTCACCCGCCTCGTGGCCCCAGGTATCGTTTATCCCCTTCAACCCGTCGAGGTCGGCGAACACCACGAGACCCGTCTTCCCCATCCTGATCGCCAAGTCGATATTTTGTTGCCCTATCGCGATGAAGCCGCGCCTATTGTACAAGCCGGTCAGCTCATCCTTTTGCGATATCTCGCTCAAGCGCCGGTTATAACCCTCAAGGTCGCGGAGCGCGACGGTCAGCCGTTCCTCGACACGAAGTTTCGACTCGAAGGCGTACGCGGAGCTGATCTTGCTCGAAAGCTGCGCGCAAAGAACTTCGTATACCGAAGATTCTAGCTCGCCCGGCTCGTAGACGATATACCCAAGCTGCGCGTCGCGATGAAAGAGCGCGGAGGCGATGAGCGTCCGCTGCCGAGCGGAAAACGTTCCTTCCGGAAGCAAACTCGCACGCGGGTCGAATTCAACGTCTGGGATTGATTCCGACTGCGGACGGGTCTCGTCGTACGCCAAGGCGAGCCGCGCGCGGGAAGGCGTCTCAAAGCGAACCCCGCGAGCGCAGGGTATCTCGGAGCCGTACAGCACGATCGCGCAACTCCGCATCCGAAACGACTCAAGGTCGTCCCGGAGCCTAGAGAAGAGATCGTCCATGGTAACGACGGCATGAAGATGACCAAGATACTGCCGAAGATGATACAGCTCGTCCTCGATCTCGATTCGCTCCATGCCGGCGCGAACATTCTGCACCAACGCCTCCGCGTCTATGCAACCACAGCTTTGTCGAAACAGGGCTTGAGTTCCCAGACGCGTAACCGCAGGCGATGCCTCCCCGCGCATGGCGCGAATCGCAAGGTCTGCCGCGACGCGGCCCTGCGACTCGAGATCCTGAGAGACCGTCGTGAGCGTCGGATTACAAAAAACCGATCGTGGTATGTTGTCGAAGCCTGTCACGGCAACGTCGAAGGGAACCCCGATCCCCGCTTTCTTAAAGGCCTTGAGCGCGCCCAACGCCATCATGTCGTTCATCGAGACTAGCGCGTCGTACGCGAAGGACCCGGTGATGGATATTTGATCGGCGACCGCAACCTCGCCCGACTCGACAGAAAACATCCCCGAAAACCGAAGGACATCAGCCTCGGGAACGCCGCGATCCGCCATGAACTCGTTGAATATCTCAAGGCGCGCGCTCGTCTCGGGATTGTCCTGCGGGCCGCACAGGAGGGCAAAGCGCCGACATCCGTGCACGTCATGCAGGTGATCGAGGACTTCCCGAAAGCCGACCGTGCCGTCAACGATGACGCTCGGGACGCCCGGCAACTCGACCGCTACGCTTACCACCGGCATGCCGGATATCCCGCGGACGTACGCGAGGTTTTCTTCGAAAGACGAGAAAGTGCATTGCGTGCCCGACGAGATGACGAGCGCGTCGACGCTCCCGACGTGAACCTGATTGTAGATCGCCGCGTGTTGGTACTCGAAGCCGTACGGCCACTCAAAGGACCTGCCGGAGAAAATTACGAGGTCGACGTCCCGATCCTCGCAGGTCTCGCGTATGCCAGTAAGTAGGGTCTTTGTGTAGTCCGAATCGATCTCGCTTATCTGAACGCCCAGGCGCGCGCGGCGGCTCATTTTCCTTCCTTCTTACGACGCTTTTCCTCGTATAGGACCGAGTCGGCGAGCGAGAGCAATCCCTCGAGTTTTCGATTGTGCTCGCCGGAAAACTCGACCGCGCCGAGGCTGATCGAGAGCCGAAACGGCTCTCCCGAGGTTCCGTTATACTCATCGACCCAGCGATGCATCCGCTCGCGAAGCGTCTCGACGAAGGCGGAGGAAATATCGACCGCGACGATGGCAAACTCGTCGCCGCCGAGCCGGGCGAGCACGTCAAGGCTCCTGAACGTTTTCCGCAGCACATGCGCCATGGCCAGTATAGCACGATCTCCCGCGTCATGGCCCCAGGTATCGTTAATACGCTTTAGCCCATCCATATCCCCGAACACGACGAGACCGTTCTTTCCCATCCTGAGCGCCAGGTCCATGCTCTGTTGACCAAGGGAAAGGAAGCCACGCCTGTTGTACAGGCCGGTAAGCTCGTCCGTCTGCGAGATATCGCTCAACCGCTTGTTATACGCCTCAAGCTCGAAAAGCGCCTCGTTAAGCCGCTCCTCGGCCGCCTGCTTCGCCGCGAACACCAGCGCGGACCGAATCGTGCTCGACAGCTGGACGCAGAGAGTCTCGTAGATCGACGGGGCGCAGGTCCCCGGCTCGTAGACGATATATCCCAGTTGTTCCTCGCGATAATAGAGGGCCGTCACCACCAAGGACCTCGGTCGATCGGAGAACGTCCCTTCGGGCAATAGCGCGTCCCTGGGAGAAAACGCGACCGGGACGAAACGCCCCTCGCGAGGCGTCGCCTCGTCGTACCCAAGCGCGAGGGTGGCCCTGTGCGGCAGCTCGAACACCTTCCCTCGCGGGTTCCTGAGCTCCGCGTCGTATATGACGATGGCACAACTCGCGATGCGAAACACCTCAAGGCTCTCGCGAAGGTCATCGAGCAAATCCTCTATCGCGAGGACCGAGATAAGACGCGAAAGGTATTGCCTTAGCAGAACGATGTCGTCCTGAACGCGAATCCAGTCGCGGGCGACGAAGGAAACAAGGCTTTGCGTGTATGGCGCGGGGGTATCGCTTCCTTCAACCGTCTCGATCCCAATCGAGGAACCGTCGACGCATCCGCAGCTCTGCCGGAACACCGCGCGCGTCGGGATCATCGTCAAGGAAGGTATATCCTTACCTTCCAGAAGGGCGTGCGCGAGCTCGCAGGCAATGCGCCCTTGCGCCTCGAGGTCCTGGCACACCGTGGTTAGTGATGGAGACTCATAGCGCGACCGGACGATGTCGTCGAAACCGGTAACGATCACGTCCTCGGGCACGCGAATGCCCCGGTCCGCAAAATAGCCCAGGCACCCGATCGCCATCGTGTCGTTGAGGCACAGAAGCGCGTCGAAGTCCGGCGCGCGATCCTCGAGATGGCGCATGAGCGCGTTTACGCTGTTCTCGACCGAGAAGTCGCCCTGCAGGGCGATCGAAGGGTCGAAGGGGATTCCCCGTTCGGAAAGGAAGGAACGATACACCTCGAATCTCCGGCGCGCCTCCTCGTTCCCCTCTGGTCCCTTGAGCACGGCGATCCTCTTGACCCCGTGGCGGTCGACTAGATGGGCAAGGATTGACCGTAGGCCCGCGTCGTTGTCCGACGCGACGCAGGGCCGGCCC
>JAKPSR010000039.1 GCA_029571425.1 Spirochaetota bacterium
CGGCGGCGAGGGTGCCTCGAATACCGACGATGCCGTGATCGGTCGCGTGGTTATTCGCGAGAGAGAAGACGTCAAAGCCGCCGTCGACGGCCGCGCGCAGGTACGCGCTGTGCACGTTAAAGCTCGGGAAGGTCGACATCGGGAGGGAATCGGCGACCGGGGTCTCCAGGTTTCCGAAGCTAAGGTCGTCCGCGGTAAGGACGGGCCGAAGGTCCTCGTAGATCCGGCGATAGTCGTCCATCATAAAATTGACAGTATGCGCCATAATGTCGCCCGCGAAGGTCAGGACGAGCGGGGGTCGCGGCGGTTCCTTGGCTTGGGGCGGGGAATCGGTAACGCACGTGAGTAGAAACGCGCTGGCGATGAAGCAGAGAAAGGCAAAGGCGCGACGGCGAAGCAAGTCCCCATTCATGTTACGATAGTATAGATTGACAGCGTGAAATGCACAAGTTATGATTAAGGAACGTTCTCTATGAGCCGCGCGGCCTGTTTGCTTGAGTCTGCGGCGCTATATCGATTACAATAATCGGCGAAATCACTAGGAGGAAGAAAAACCAATTATGGCAAAGGCTAAATTCGTGTACTTTTTCGGGCACCGCCAAGCGGAAGGCGACGGGACGATGAAAGAATTGCTCGGCGGCAAGGGCGCCGGGCTCGCCGAGATGACAAAGATCGGACTCCCCGTACCGGCCGGCTTCACGCTTACCACCGAGGTATGCGACCTATTCTATAAAAACGGCAAGAAATACCCCGCCGGCCTTCACGAGGAGGTCGAGAAGCATATCGCCAAGCTCGAGAAGGTGACCGGGAAGCGCCTCGGCGACCCTGCCGATCCATTGCTCGTTTCCGTCCGCTCCGGCGCCCCCGTCTCGATGCCCGGGATGATGGAGACCATTCTCAACCTCGGGCTGACGGACGCCTCGGTCGAGGGCTTGGCCCGCAAGACCGGTAATCGCCGCTTCGCCCTCGACGCCTACCGCCGTTTCATCATGATGTACGGCTCCACGGCGATGGGAATCCCGCGCGAGGAGTTCGACGAAGCCTTCAACGCCGTCAAGGAACGCAAAACCCGCTCGCGGCTCGGCATCAAGGCCGATATCAAGGTCGCGGACACTGACGTCAGCGAGGACGAGCTTGCCCACCTGATCAAGGATTTCAAGGACATCTACCGAAAGGCGATCAAGCGCGACTTCCCGCAAAACCCCACCGAGCAGCTTTGGGGCGCGATCGGCGCCGTCTTCGGCTCCTGGATGGCCGAAAAGGCCGTGACCTATCGCAAGGTCGAGAAGCTCGTCGGCGTCAAGGGAACGGCGGTCAACGTCGTCCAGATGGTATTCGGGAACAAGGGCGAGACCTCGGGCACCGGCGTCTGCTTTACCCGCGACCCAAACACCGGCGAGAACGTCTTCTACGGCGACTACCTTTTCAACGCCCAGGGAGAGGACGTCGTCGCCGGCATCCGCACACCGATCAAGCTCTCTGATTTCGAGAAGAAAGACCCAACCGCCTACTGGCAGCTCCGCGACGTGCGCAAGACCCTCGAGCGACACTACAAGGACATGCAGGACCTCGAGTTCACCGTCGAGGAGGGGAAGCTCTACATGCTCCAGTGCCGCACCGGAAAGCGTTCCCCGCAGGCCGCCTTCAAGATCGCCGTCGACATGGTGAACGAAAAGCTCATCACCAAGGAAACCGCGATCATGCGGATCAAGACGAGCGACATCGAGGGCATCTTCTACCCGGCGATCGACAAAACCCAGACCGAGAAGCTCAAGAGCGCCTTCATCGTGCAGGGCATCGACGCCGTCCCCGGCGCCGCAACCGGCCGCGTGTGCTTCTCAGCCGCGAAGGCGGAGGAACTCGCCGAGCGAGGAGAGCGCACGATCCTCGTCCGTAAGGAGACGAGCCCGGAGGACGTTGGCGGCATGCACGCCGCCCAGGGCATCCTCACCGCGACCGGAGGAAAGACGAGCCACGCTGCCGTCGTCGCCCGCGGGTGGGGCAAGTGCTGCATCGTCGGCTGCGAGAAGCTTAACATCGACTACGATCGGCGCCACTTTAAGTGCGGTTCCTTCACGGTCAAGGAAGGCGCCTATATCACCCTCGACGGGACGACCGGTTCCGTGTACGCAGGCGAGCTTAAGCTCGTCGCCCCTAAGCTCCCCGAATCCTACGAGACCCTGATGAAGTGGGTCGACGAGACCCGGACCATAAAGGTCCGCACGAACGCCGACACCCCGTACGATGCCGAGAACGCCCGCAAGCTTGGCGCTGAGGGTATTGGCCTGTGCCGAACGG
>JAKPSR010000054.1 GCA_029571425.1 Spirochaetota bacterium
TGACGTTCGCCGACGCCTACGCTCCGCTTCTTGGGGACGATTCGCAGCTCGCCGAGCTCGCCGCGCAGGCCGCGGGCAAGCTCGCCGCGTACAAGGATCCGGCGGCCCTTCCGGCGCTTCGCGCGGTATTCGCCCGCTTCACCGATCAACGGGTTCGGGTGGCCTGCCTTTCGTCCTTCGCCACGCTCGCAAAAGGTCGCGCCGACGACATCGCCTTCCTCAACGCCTGGTTCTCCGAGGGCGCGAACCCCGCCGCGAAGGGACAGGCTGCCGACCCGAAGGTTCTCGCCGCCTGCGCCGCCGCGCTTGGCTCGATCGGCGATCCTTCGTCATACCCCGTCCTCTTCCAAGCCGCCACGGGCTCGGGCGACACCGTCGTCGTCGAGGCCGCTCAGACCGCCCTCAACAAAATCAACGACAACTATGTCGAAAGCGCCCTTGCCGTGATCGGGCGCAATAAGGTTAAGGACTCGTACGCCGCGTTCAGCTTCGCCCAAAAGAAGGATTCCCTCGGTGATGCCGGAAAGGGACGTATCGCCGAGGCCGCGTTCCTCTCGGCCCTCGCTGCTTCGTCGACGGCCCAGGCAGACGATCCCGTCCTCCCGCGGCTTTTTTCGGAATCAATGGAACAGCTCACCGCCCTCAAGTGGTCGAAGGCGTCGCCCGCGGTGGTCAAGCATTTTTATCAGACGCAGATCGACTACAAGGCCGGTAAGGCGAACGTCGGGGCGATGATCCCGGTCATCAAGTGTCTCGGCGCCATGGGAACGACGGAGGCGGCGCAAGCGCTGTCCATTTTCCTCGGGCTTTTGAATTCCGACACCGAGCAGAAAAAGAACTATAACGAGCAACTGATGCTCGCCGTGATACAGTCGCTGGGGGAGCTTGGGGACAAGACCGCCTTTGACTATCTCCTGTACGTCGGTTACCTGGACTATCCCGAATCGGTCAAACAAGCATCTCGCGACGCGCTCGCGAGGCTTAAGTGGTAGGCGGGGAAAACCGGTTTCTCCCTCCGATTTGCCCGCTCGCGGCCGCCGCCGCCTGCGCCTTCTACTCGCTCTCCGCGTCGGGTCTTCCGTTGCGCGCGCTTTCCGCCATTGCCTTGCTTCTCACCATTGTCTGCGGCGTCTTCGCGACGGGGGATCGTCTTAGGTCGTGCGCCCTTGCCGTCGCCTTTGGTCTCGCGATCGGCGCTAATGGCTCAACCCGGGTCGGCTTCGCCGACCTGCCGCCCGCGAGTTTGATCGCGCCGGGGGCGGTGTCCGGCGCCACCGTGCTTCTGCTCAACGACCCCGCCCCGACGAGGTTCGGGGTGTATCGCGTCGACGCCCGCGTACTTGAGTTCCGCGACAGGGGAGGGGCCCGATACGGCGCGAGCGGTCGCCTCTCCGTTACCGTCCCCGCGGCCCTCGCCTCGTCTTGGCTTCCTGGCGGGATAGGGGCCGGTGAGCCCTTGGCCCTTGGGCGCGTCGTCGGGTTCGAGGGACGCCTCGCCTTGGACTCGACCGGGCGCTCGGTGTTTCGCGCCAAGGCATTCGACCGATCCGCAAGCCAACGCCGCCGCTGGGCGTCGCGCCTTCACGAGCTCCGCGCGAGGCTCCGCCTATCCTTCGACCGCGTGCTCTACGATTGGGGCGAGGCGGGAGGCTTCTTGATCGCCCTCGCGTCCGCGGACCGCGCGTTCCTCTCGCCCTCTGTTTCAGATGCCTTCTTGCGCTCCGGTCTCGCCCACGTTTTGGCCCTGTCGGGTACGCACCTTTCGGTGATCGCTCTCGTGTTCGTCTTTCTTGGCCGGGCTATCGGTCAGAGGGCGCGAGCGGCGAACGTGGCTTTGCTCGGCATGGTCGCCTTCGTCGCCTTCGCGGGACCATCCCCGTCTTTAACCCGCTCGTTGCTAATGGCTGCACTCTTCTTCCTGATGGGACGACTCTCCGTGCGAGCGCGCCCTTTCCCAATCCTGGCCCTGGCGTTTTGCCTCCAACTCGCCTTATTCCCGCTCGACGCGAGGTCGCTCGGCTTCGTCCTCTCGTACGCGGCCCTCGCCGGGATTCTCTTGGCCGGGGAATGGATTGACGATCTTTCGCGGCCATATCTCGGCGCGGGGGCGAGTTCGGCGCTTTCAGCCTCGCTCTCTGCGCAACTCGCGACGGCCCCGGTTACCGCCGGCGTGTTTGGCTCCGTTTCGGCGATTGGCGCCGCGGCCACCCTCGTCGTCGCGCCCCTCGCCTCGGTCTACCTCGTCGCCGGCTTCGTCTCGTTCGCGATCGCCGCGGTCTTTCCATCGCTTTCGCCAGTGGTCCGCGTGCCGATGCAGATTTTATATGGATGCATCAAGGCGAGCGCGTCTTTCTTTGCCCATTGGGCCCCATTGTCAATCGGGGGGAGTCTGGGTACAATAGCGGTTGCCGCCGTTTCGGCTATGGCCTTCGCGGGCCTTGCCTTTGCCGATCGGCTAGCCCGCCGTTGGAGGAACCTCGATGCCCAACCTGCCCGACTATGATTCCCCCGCCGCGCTAAAGGCCTTTCTCGAAGAGCGCGGCTTTGGGATGCAGAAGAAATTCGGGCAAAACTTCCTCGTCAATCGCGCCGTTCGCGAGCGCCTCGTCGACGCGCTCAAAGTCGAGCATGGCTCGACCGTGTGGGAGATCGGCCCCGGCTTGGGCTCGATGACCGACGAGATACTGAGGCGTCGCGCGCGCCTTACCGCGTTCGAGATCGACCGGGGCTTCGCGGAGGCCTTGCGCGGCTTCTTTTCCGGGAACGACGGCTTTACCCTTGTCGAGGGAGACGTGCTTAAGACATGGAAGCCGCAGTGGGACAGCGCCGGCGCGCCGGACCGGCTTTTCGGCAATCTTCCGTACAATATCGCGGCGACCGTCATAGGCGACACGATCGAGTCGGGCGCGAGATTCGACCGGGTAGTGGTCACGGTGCAAAAGGAAGTCGCGCTCAGGATGGCGGCTAAACCCGCGACCGAGCACTATTCCTCGTTTTCCGTACTGTGCCAGTGGGCGTACGAAGTTGAGCCCCTAATGGATATCGCCGCCGGCTCGTTTTGGCCGGTGCCCGGCGTCGTCTCGCGCGCGGTGGCGATGACGAAGCGCGACGTCTGGCCTAACTGCGCGAACCCGGCGACCTTCGCGAAGGTCCTTCGCGCCCTCTTCTCGTCCCGCCGGAAAACCGTCCGAAACAACCTTTCCGCCTGGCTGCGTTCATCCGGCCGCGCGGCACCGGGGACCGACGTCGATCGACTCACCGAGGACATCCTCTCTTCCGCCGGGATCGACCCCGGCGAGCGGGCGGAGCGGCTCGCGGTCAAGGACTTTCGTTCGCTGTCGGATCGCGTAGACGAGCGCGCGGGGAGGGCATGATGGGCGCTATCGCGGAAAACCTCGCCCGCGTTCGAGAGGGCATCGCGGAGTCGGCGCTACGGGCTGGTCGGTCTCCCTCCGAGGTCGAGTTGATGGCGGTGAGCAAATTCCATCCTGAGTCCGCCGTACGCGAGGCGATCGAGGCCGGGCAAACCCTCTTCGGGGAAAACCGAGTGCAAGAGGCCGCGGGGAAATTTCCGGCGATCCTGGCGGACCGGCCAGACGTCCGGGTTCACCTGATCGGCACGCTCCAGCGAAATAAGGTGCGCGACGCGGTGTCACTGTTCTCGATGGTGCAATCCGTCGATCGCCTTGAGCTTCTCGAGGAAATCGAGTTGCGCGCCGCGCGGGCAGGAAAGACGATAGACGTTCTCTTTGAGCTCCATACCGGCGAGGCCTCCAAGGCCGGATTCGCCTCCGAGGACGAGCTGTGGCGGGCGATCGACCGTCTCGCGAACGCGCGGGCCGTTCGCTGCCGCGGGCTCATGACGATGGCGCCCTTTACCGACGACGAGGGGGCCGTCCGCGCGTCGTTCCGCATGCTTTCACGCGTCCGGGACCGCGCGCGGGGGCGCTATCCCTCGCTCTCGTTCGACGTCCTTTCGATGGGGATGTCCGGGGACTACCGGATCGCGATCGAGGAAGGCTCGACCCTCGTCCGCGTCGGGACCGCGATATTCGGGGAGCGCGCATGAGGCTCCCGAGGCGTCTCGGTGCCGTCATCCTTGCCTTGTGCGTGGCGCCCTCGGCTTTCGCTCAATCGGCGGCCGGGACCTCCAGTTCAGCCGCGTCCGAGGGGACGCCACTGCCCGTTCCCTACGGGCCCGACGAATTCGCCACTTGGCAAAAGGACCTACGAAGGGCGGAGGTCATCGCCCTTGGGTCCCTCCCGTTCGTGACGTTCATGGCATCGATCTACTACGACGTGTACCGATACGCCTCGCACGGTTATCAGGACGAATACCTTCCATGGCCCTTCAAGAAAGCGGACATCGCCATCGACCTTACTGAGGACGAGCAAAAAAAGATATTGCTCGTGTCCGCGGGGATATCGATTGGCGTCGCCATCACCGATTTCGCGATACGGGCGATTAGGCGGAACATGCGCGCGCGCCGCGCCGAGCGCGCG
>JAKPSR010000060.1 GCA_029571425.1 Spirochaetota bacterium
TCGGGGTGTAATACCGCGCCATCGTCACCTTCATCCCGTCGCCGTTCGTCAGGTCGATCACCTGCTGGACGGAACCCTTCCCGTAGGTCGTCTCGCCGACGAGGTAGGCGCGCCGATGGTCCTTGAGCGCGCCGGCCAGGATCTCGGAGGCGCTCGCCGAATATTTATTGACGAGGACGACGATCGGCACGCCGGAGGGGAACGAGGCGCGCGACGGGCGCGCGCTGAAGGTCTTGTTCTCGTAGGAGATGCGGGAGCGCGTCGACACGATCGTGCCCTCGCTGATGAACTTGTTCGCGACCTCGACGACGCTCGTGATGAGTCCGCCCGGGTTGTTCCGAAGGTCGATGATCAGCGAGGAGAAACCCTGCTTCGAGAAGGAGGCGATCGCCTCCTGGACGCGTTCCGCGGTCAGGGGCGTAAACTCGATGATCCTGATATAGCCGATGCCGCCGTCCATCATCGCGAACTTGACGGTAGGTACCTCGATCAGCGCGCGAACCAGGGTAACGGGGAATTCCATCGCCTTACCGCGGCGAAGGGTCACGGTCACGCTCGTGCCGACGGGGCCGCGCAAGCGCGCGAGCACCTCTTCCATCGTGAGGTCGGCGGTCCCCTGCCCGTCGATCTGCAGGATGAGATCGCCGGGCTGAACGCCCGCCTTCCAGCCGGGCGAGTCCTCGATCGGCGCCGAAACCTCGACCCAAGCGGGCTTTTCCGGCGTGGACTCGAGCGGCTTCGTGATCGAAAGGCCAACCCCGCCGAATGACCCGGTCGTGGTGTCGCGGAGGCTGGTGTGCATCAGGCTCTCCGCGTCGATGTAGGAGGTGTACGGGTCCTCGAGCGCGTTGAGTATCCCATTCATCGCGCCCTCGTAAAGTACGCGAGGATCGACCTCGTCGACGTAATTGTTCTGCACGTACGAGAAGACGTACTGGATGAGCTGGAGGTATCGGTCGTTGGATACCTCGTCGGCGCCCTGGGCGAAGGCGGCCGGGGCCCGAAGCATTAGGAAAAGGAGGGAAAGGGCCAAAAGGGCCGCGCCCATCCAGATTTTTCGCGGTTTCATGGGTTCATTGTCGGCGGGAAGGCTTCGATTTGTCAAGGAGAGGGACGATGCGGCGGCCAAAATGCCCCTTGACCGGACTCGTTATGTTTCGTAGACTTCTATTAAATGCGAGTCCCTTCCATCGTTTATTCGGCACTTCTGCTTGTGGAACTTCTCAGACTCTACCTCGTCGCCGGGCCCGGCTCAGCGGCCGCGATGACGCCGATGAGCCTTGGGTGGTACGCGGGCCTCGCCCTTCTTTGCCTTCCCCCTGTGTTGATTTTTATGCTTGTCCTCGACGAGGAGCGCTTTCGGGCGTGGTTGCCCTTGCTCGCTTTCGCGAAGGGAATCGGCCTTCCCGCCGTGCTCTGGTTTTTCGCGAACGCCGTCCGACAGGCGGCGCGCATGGGCCTTACCGGCGACATGGCCCTAGCAAAGGCGATCGGGGCGGCGGCTCTCGTCGTTCTCATAGACCTCGCCATCGGGATATTCGCGCTCGTCCGAGGGAGGGTCGCATGCACGTGATCCCGATCGCCAGCGGGAAGGGCGGCGTCGGGAAAAGCCTTCTCGCGGCCAATCTCGCGATTGCCCTCTCGCAGGCGGGAAAGCGCGTCCTGCTCGCCGACCTTGACCTCGGCGCGTCGAACCTCCATCTCGTCCTCGGCGTGCCGTCGCCGCGGGCCGGGATCGGCACCTTCCTCGCGGGCGCGTCCCGCTTCGAGGACATCGTGCTCGACACCGACTACCCGAACCTACACTTCGTCGCCGGCGACTCCGAGATCCCCGGCCTCACCGCGCTCAAGGTTTCCCAAAAGTCCGCGCTCACGAAGGGGCTCTCGTCTTTCGGCGCGGACTACCTCGTCCTCGACCTCGGGGCGGGAACCCATCTCGGCATCCTTGACTTCTTCCTGATGTCCTCCGCCGGGATCGTGATCACGGCGCCATCCGTCACCGCGACGCTGAACGCCTACCTCTTCCTGAAGAACGCGGTGTTCAGGATGATGTACTCGACCTTCAAGAAAGGCTCGCCGGCTCGAGAGTTCATGGAATCCCTCAAGAACGACGCGGGCACCCTTCAGCGAATGTACATACCGCGCCTTACGGACGAAATAGCGCGGGTTGATCCGGCGGCGGCCGACGCCTTCCGCGCGAAGTGCGCCTCGTTCCGGCCGCGCCTCGTGATGAACATGATCGACGACCCGAAGGACGCGGACAAGGCGCTGAAGATCCGGCGCTCGTGCAAGGAGTACCTCGGGATCGACCTCGAGCACCTCGGGGTCATCTACCGCGACACCGTGCAGGACACGGCCCTCGCCTCGCGCCTCCCGGTCATCGTGTACAAGCCCGAGTCGATGCTCTCGCAGGCAGTGTACCGGATCGCGGACAAGATACTACAGGCCGAGCAGGAAACGGACGACGACTTCGCCGCGCTTTCCGACGAGAGTTTCCAGTCCGCCGAGATGGAGGCCACCATCGATTTCGACTCGCGCATGTCATACGTCGAGGAACTGGTCGGAAGCGGGGCGCTGACGATGGGCGACCTCGCCGAGACGATCAAGTCGCAGCAATACGAGATATCCGTCCTTCGAAGGGAGAACCTTCTCCTGAAAAACAAGATATCCAAGGCGCTCCAGCAGGGCTTCACGATCTAAGGACGGGACAGGATGGCACGGCGCGGTTGGGAATTCACGCAAAACGCGAAGAAGAGATGGTACCTTCAGGTACCCGAGGGCCTTGCCGCCGAGGAATACCCCTCGGTCGCCGACATACGCGAGCGCGCGCAAGCCCAAGGGATCGACCCAAGCACCCTACTCAGCGACGAGGCGATGGAGAAAGGCCTGCGAAAGGCGCTCGCGGTCCCCGGCGAGGAATTCTCCTTTCCCGTCGCGATCGACCCCGCCTTCGACGCGCGGGTCATCGTCTCGCCCGACAAGACGGCCGCCACCCTCTACATACGCAAATCGACCGAGAACCGCGACCTCATCGACCTTCGACTCATATCGAACCTACTGAACAACAGCCGCGTCGCGGGGCTTGATCCCGTCAAGATCAAGTCGGCGATCGACGCGTTCCGCGCGTCCCCCGCGATGGAGCTCGAAGACTTGGTCATAGCCGAGGGAACG
>JAKPSR010000067.1 GCA_029571425.1 Spirochaetota bacterium
TATCTCGGGATGGCGATACGCGAGATACTGTCCGTCGTCGGGCCGGCCAAGGATCGATGGGGAAAGGAGGGCCTTTCGCGCGCGCGGCTCGACGCGTTCGCGCTTGAGGCCCAACGCTATTTGGCCTGGCTCGACCAAGCCGTCGGTTCGGGTATCGAGGCGGCCGCCTACGACGCGGTCGAGGCGGTTCGCGCGAAGGTCGATGACTACTTCGCGCGCTGCCGGCTCGCCTCTTTCGACCCTCGCGCGGCGAACGCCGTGAACCGCGCCGAGGAAGACTATCGCGCGATCGCGCCGCTCGAGCTCTCCCTCTCCTCTGGAGAGATTGCCTCGTTGCCTCTCGCGATCGCCGAGGGCGGTAAGCCCTTGCCCCTCGCGGGGGCCGTGAATCCCGCCTGGGCCGACCGACTCGCCGATCTCGCCGACCGCGCGGTGCGCCCGCTTCTCGGCGGGGATTGCCCGACCCTCTCCGAACCCGCGTGGGGCGAGATCCTTTTGCGCCTCGCGCCTTACGCCGCCTGGCGCGAGGCCGAGCCGAGGACGGCGGCCGCCGTCATTCCTCCCGACAGGCTTCGCTTCCTCGCCTCCGACGGCGCCCTCGCGCGCCTGTACGACCTCGTCGAGCTCGACGAGCGCATGGGCGCCGAGCTCGAGGGGCTCGCCGACCTTGAGCGACTCGTTCGGTACAAGCGCGACCTTGCGCGCGTCGCGCGGAACTTCGTGAATTTCGCCGATTTCTACGAGCGGGGAGAGGCCGCGTTTCAGGCGGGAACCCTCTATCTCGACTCGCGGGCTTGCCGCCTCTGCTTCGAGGTCCTTGACGAGGGGCGCCACGCCTCGTTGGCAGCCTCGTCCGGGGCATGCCTCGTGTATTGCGACATCTCGCGCCCCGGCGCCGCCCCGCGCCGCGTCGTCGCGGCCTTTACCGTCGGCGACTCGGACGGCTTGGCCGCAGGGAGGAACGGCGTCTTCGTCGACCGCTCGGGCCTCGATTGGGATGCGTCGGTTACCCGGGTTGTCCTCAACCCGATCAGCGTGCGCCAGGCGTTCTGGCTTCCGTACAAGAAATTCTTTCGAATGATCGAGGAGCAGGTGAGCAAACGCGCCCATGCCGGCGAGGACGCGGCGAACGAGCGGCTCGCGGGCGCCGCCGGCGCGGTCGCGACGGCGGACAAGGCGTCGGCGAAAATCCCCGTCGCGTTACCCAAGAAGCTCGACCTTGGCACGATCGCCTTGATCGGTACGGCCGTCGGCGGCGTGAGCGCCCTTGCAGCCGGGATAGTCGAGGCCTTGTTCGGTCTCGGCCTCTGGCTCCCGGTCGCCCTCGCGGGTGCCGTCTTCCTCGTCTCCGGGCCATCGATGGTTCTCGCGTCCCTGAAGCTTCGCCGCAGGAACGTCGGGCCCATCCTGGAGGCGAACGGCTGGGCGATCAATAACCGCGCCCTCGTCAACATTCCCTTCGGCGCGACGATGACCGCCGTCGCCGCGCTTCCCGTCGGGGGCGTTCGACTCCTCGCGGACCCGTTCGCGCAAAAACGCGGTGGCGTCCGGCGCTTCGGCGCGGCTTTTGTCGTCGCTCTTGCCGTTGCGGCGGCCCTCTCGGTCGTCTGGCTTTCGGGCGCCCTTGACGCCTCGCTTCCCGCCGCGCTCTCCGGGGCCGCGGCGTTCCGTTCCATCGGCTCGCTTTTGCGGGGGTTCGCTCCGTGAGCGCTCCCTCGATCAGGATCGAGACCGATCGACTCGTCCTTCGCGAGCACGAGGAGGGCGACGAGTCGGCGATGCTCCCTCTCCTTACGGATCCCGTCGCCATGCGTTACCTTCCGGAGATTCGCGCGGTCGACGTCGACGGGGTTCGTGACAACCTCGCGCGGGCCATCGCCGAGCGCTCGCGCGGAGAAGACCGCGAGCGTTTCTTCCTGAAGGTCGAAACCCGCGCGGGCTGCTTGGGCTCTGCCGAGTACGTCGGCGAGATCGGTTTTACCGTCATCGCGTCCGCCCCCGAGGGCCGGCTCGTCAACCTTGGGTACTTCTTCCTGCCGCGTTGGTGGGGTCAGGGGTTATGCTCGGAGGCGACGCGCGCCCTCGTGGACTATGGCTTCGAGAAACTCGGAATCGTTAAGGTCGAGACGGGATGCCTCGCCGAGAACCGGGGCTCGGAGCGAGTCATGGAAAAGGCGGGCTTTCGAAAGGAAGGATATTTTCCCTTGCACGTCCTGCACGAGGGCAAGCTTAAGGATCGGGTCGAGTACGGATTGACGAGAGAGGACTGGGCTCGGTCGCGCTAAACCGACTCGCGAACGATCAGCGACGTCGCCACGGGGCTCCCGCGCGTTTCCCCCGACGTCACGAAGCGCGCGGCCTCCAGTCCCATCGCGTAGAAATCCGCCGTGAGCACGCTGATCGGCGTCGGCAAGTGGGCGTAAAAGGGCCCGTCGTTGACCGCGATGAGTCCGACGTCGGAGCCGAGCTTTAAGCCCCGTTCACGGCAGGCGGTCATCGCCTCGATTAGGAGATGATCGTCCAAAACCACGTAGAGCTCTCCCTTCTCCGGGAGCACGCTTCCCTTGATCTCGCGGTCCGAGAACATGGTGTGCTGGTGCGCGAAGCCCATGCCGCATTCCGAGGCGAAGCGGGAAAGGCCCTCGCGCATCTCCTCGATGATCGGGTTCGTGAAATACTTGGTGAGGAATACCAGTCGACGGTACTTCGCGAGCCGCTCTGACTTGGCGGCGAGGGCGGAGTGAAATCCGTTCGCGAAGTCCTGCCAAACCGCGGGGTGGGGCAGGCCGTCGACGCGCCGGTCGAGGAAGAGCAGGTTGCCCGGGTTTACGTACTGGAAGTAATCGTGCTCCTGCCCTTGAGCGGCGGTCGGGATGATAAGGAACGATGTACACGATCCGATGGCACGGTATTTCTCGTAGGCCATTCGAAGGACGTCAAAGCTGTCGTTGTGTATCACGATATCGACGTAGTAGTCGCCCGCGAGCCCGTCGAGCAATCCCGAGTACACGCGCTCTTTATACGGAGTCCACGCGTCGGTAAGGAAGAGGACTCGTTTTAGCCCCTCGCGGAGCAGGACGTTGCTGACGAAAAAGGCTTTGTTTGGGGTCGACTCGACGATTCCTTGGTTTTTTAATTCTTGGTATGCCTTTACCGCCGTGTCCCGGGATACGCCGAAATGGGCGATTACCTGGTTTACCGAGGGAAGCCGGTCCCCAAGGCCGAGTTTACCCGAGTCTATCAATTCTCGAAGTCTATTAGCGATTTGTAAGAATTTTGGGTGGCCGCTCGCGTCGTTAATGCGGCCGAGGTCTGCTACGGAGTAGTTCACGGTAACCTCAGTGCCTTCCTTTATACACTATTAAAGCAGATATCGGTAAAAATTCCTATAGCAGAACGGAACAGAACGGTATATACTAGCGCCATTGGGAGAGTCTATGTCGATACCGATTCGCAGCCACGCCATCGCCGTTCTTGCCATCGTTGCGCTTTGCGGCTTTTTTTTCGCCGCTTGCGCGAGCACCGGGGACGCGACCGTTTCGCCCGTTGATGCGGCGGGCGGGGGACCAACCCTTGCCGAGGCGTATCGCGACTATTTCCCGATTGGGGCGGCCATCGAGGCGGGCCCGGGGAAGTTTAACTCGCTTAAGGAATATCCCGAATCCGTTTTGGCCGAGTATAGCGCCCTCGTCGCCGAGAACTGCATGAAGGCATCCCTGATCCAACCCCGCGAGGGGGAATTCGCCTGGGGGCCCGCCGACTCGATCGCGGCGTACGCGCGCGCGAAAGGCCTCTACCTTCGCGGTCATACGCTCGTGTGGCATAACCAAGCCGCGTCCTGGATGTTCCCGTCGACCGGGACGCAGGCGGAGCGCCGCGCCCTTGTCCGCGCGCGCCTCAAGGCCCACGTCGAGGCCGTGGTCGGGCGATATAAGGATGACGTGCGCGCGTGGGACGTCGTCAACGAGGCGGTGAAGGACGCGTGGTCCCCGAGTTCGTGGAAGACGATATGGCGCGAGGACTCGCCGTGGTACCAAGCCTACGGCGACGCTACCTATATCCAGGACGCCTTCGACTTCGCGCGCGCGGCCGACCCGGACGCCGTGCTTTTCTATAACGACTACAATATCTGCGATCCCCGCAAGCGCGAGCGCGTCGTCGAGATGATCGAGACCCTCGAGCTTAAGAAGCACGGACTTCGCGGCATCGGCATCCAGGGACATTGGTCCCTCACGTGGCCGCACGTCGCCGACATCCAGGAGACGATCGATACCTTCCACGAGATGGGCCTCGAGGTGCAGATCACCGAGCTCGACATCGACTGCTACAACAACTCGGATTCCACCAAGACCCTTTCGTACAAAAACTTCGAGACTGCCCTCGCGGCGCGCTATCGCGAGATATTCGGCCTGCTTCGGAAAAACAAGGACAAGATATCGGCCGTCACCTTCTGGGGCGTCGCCGACGACCATACTTGGCTCGATACCTTTTACGGCGGCTCGTATCGCCCTTCGTCATCGCGCAAGAACTATCCTCTTTTGTTTGGCGTGAAGAGGGAACGCAAGAAGGCGTACTACGCCGTTCGGGACTTTGAGCGGGAATAACTTCGGGATCCGGGCGGCGTGCCGCCTTAACGCATAGAGAGAAGGAGAGAGAAGATGAGGAAGATCAGCATTATGGTCGCGATCGCGGCGATCGCCGTCGGCGGACTCTTCGCCCAGGCGGCCGAGTACAAGGGGATTAAACCCTTGCTCGTGCAGGCCGCGTTCTATACCCCCACCTATCAGTGCATCTACCTGAAAGGCGGGGAGGAGATGGGCCTCAAGTACGACATGAACGCCTGGAACGAGTACAAGACGGTCGTTTCCAAGAAGACGGTCGCGTACGACGGGATGGGCGGGAAGTTCAAGAACTTCAACGTCATCCGGATCAAGTCCAATACCGAGAAGAGCAAGCAGGAAGTCGTCATCTATATTGACAACGTGACCCTCCGGGACGGGAAGGGCAACGTCGTGAAGGTGTTCGATTTCGAGGACGGGGATCCTGCCGGGGTGTACGTCTCGATGGGAAAGGCTCTCGAGGAAAACGCCACCGTGGTCGAGAAGGACGGGAAGAAGTGCTTCCTGATCCACATGCAGTCCGAGAGCATGTACGGCTATAACGGCGTCGAGGTTCAGTGGACTCTTCCCGAGAACAAGAAAGACAAGACGTGGGACTTCACCAAAGAGGACTACACCGTCAGCTTTGATTATCTCGTCGCGACGGCGCAGTAAGCGAATCGCCGTTCGACGCGTCCGGGGCCCCCGAAAGGGGGCCTTTTTTATTGACTCGCGCGAGGCGCGCTGGTACCCTTTATGGCGACGACGAAGGAGGCTCTATGACCATTCGCTCAGTGCGCCGGAATGCCGGCATCATCGTGATCGCCCTCGCGGCTCTCGCGTTTTCCTCGTGCTCCCGCGGGCAGCGGGCAACGCCGCGTTCCGACCCGGCGGCGCTGAAGGCCCTCTCTTCCCATGAGTCGGGGCTCGCCGATTCGTTCGACTCCGCGGCCCTCGCGAAGAATACCCTTGGCGATCCCTCTCGCCGCGCCGTCCTAATCACGCTTCCTCCCTCGTATTACGACGAAGGCGACCGCAGATACCCCGTCGTGTATTATCTGCACGGCCATAGCGAGGGCGCGGGCGCGATCTGGAGAAACCGTAACTACGTTCGCCGCGCGATGGAATCTGGGGCAATCCCCGAGATGATCGTCGTCGAGCCGGACGGCTCGACTCGCTTCGGCGGCGGCTTCTACGCGAACTCCCCGGTCTCCGGGAACCACGCCGACTACCTTACCGAAGAGCTTGTCCCGTTCATCGACGCGAACTATCGCACGATAGCCGCTGCCCAAGCCCGCGGGCTCGCCGGTTTTTCGATGGGCGGTTTCGGCGCCCTGTATAACGGTCTGCGCCGGCCTGACGTCTTTGGCGCGGTCTTCGCCTTCGCGCCCGGCGTCCTCGTTCCCGGCGGACTTCCCGTCGCGATGGAAGCGTGGGGCGACGACGCGCAGTTCCTGTCGGCCTACGCGTCCGCCTTCTCGCCGACGCCCGGAGCGAAGGAACCCGGGCGCGTGCCCGCCCTCGATGGATCGGACGCGGACAAGCCAGTCGTCGCCGACTGGGAGGCGGGATTCGGCGATTGGGACCGCAAGATCGCCGACTACCTCGCCCGGCCTGAGCGGCTTCGCGCGCTGAGGCTCGTCTACGGGCGCAACGACGAATATCGGTTTATCCGCGAGGGCTGCCCGTATCTCCACGAGCAGCTCGATAGCGCCGGCGTCGCCCACGAGTTCGCCGTGACTTCGGACCAGCATCGCCTGCGGGTGGGTTTCGTCGTCGAGGACTTGCTGTCGTTCATGGGAAAGAGCCTTGCGGCCACGGATGGCGGACGATAGAGAGTCGGGACGCATTGTTCGCTCGCGAAAACCGTGTATAATAGTATAAGCGCGCGAGCCCATATGGGCCGTTACAAAGGAGTTAATCCGTGATACTCATCGACACCTTCGATAGCGATGCCGAGGCTGCGTTCCTGATTGAGGCCTTGAAAAAAAACGGGATACCTTACGAGCGAAGGGACGAAGGGGCTTGCGGCATCTACATCAACGAGGCTGACGAGGCAAAGCTCAATGAGCTCGTCCGCGAGTTGGACTGATAGGAACCTGCGCGTGCAAGCCCTAGTCGAAAACATTCCCACATGATAGACCTCGCCGCCATCGCGGCGAGGGTTGCCGCGAGCGCCATCGCCGCCTCGGGTGAAACGGGGCTATGGCGCGCCCCGATCGTGGGCGCGGTCAGCGCGTCCCGCGTCGTCGCGGCCCGTCTTCGCGAAATCGCCTCGCCGACGCACCTTCTTCCCAGCGATCTCCTCGTCGGAGCTCGGTCGGTCGTTTGCTTTTTCGTGCCGTTCGCCAAAGAGGTCAGCGACGGGAACTCAAGCGGCGATGACGCGTCGGCAGGGTGGGGCCGCGCGTACGTTCGCACGAATCGGCTTATCGCCGAGATTGGCGAAGGGATTGCCGCATCCCTTGCCGGTCTCGGGTATCGCGCCGCGACGGTACCGGCCACCCATAATTTCGACGAAGAGACGCTCCTGTCGGACTGGTCCCATCGGCACCTAGCCTATCTCGCCGGCATCGGAAGCTTCGGCCTTAACAATATGCTGATCACGGACTCCGGCGCGGCGGGAAGGCTCGGGAGCGCGGTGACGGACGTCCCGCTTGCCGGTCCCGATCCCGCTCCCGCCCGCGAGCGTTGCCTTGCCAAGCTTGACGGCAGCTGCCGCGCTTGCCTTGCGCGGTGCCCGGTTGGCGCCCTGTCGCAAGGTACGTTCAACCGGCGCGCATGCTACGACGTATGCCTTCGGAACGCGAGAAGACTTACGGACGTCGGGTACGCGGACGTCTGCGGAAAATGCGTCGTCGCCCTTCCGTGCTCGCTTCGGGACCCAACGCGAGGGCGCTCAGGTCCTGCCGCCTAGTCGCCCGGGCACGTTGCCCTTTGGGCCCCTTCCCGATATACTGCCCGCGACCGAAAGAGAGGAGAATCGCGGGATGTCTAGCGCCGAAAGCACCGAGGGGATCGTCGTCTCTGTCGCGACGGAGGTCGATGTCGACTCAGTCGCGCCGATGTACGACTCGTATCGCGCGTTTTACCGGGCCGAGCCCGATCCCGAGGGTTCTCGCCGCTTTCTCCGTGAGCGACTGTCGCGCGGGGAATCGATAGTCCTGGTCGCGCGATCACGCGGCGAGCCCGTGGGCTTTCTGCAGATATACCCGAGCTTTTCGTCGGTGGCGATGCGGCCGATACTCGTCGTTAACGATCTCTTCGTGCGCCCCGAAATCCGCCGTCGTGGGGTCGGCTTCCTCCTCCTTGAGGAGGCGAAGCGGCAGGCGCGCGATCGGGGCGCCGTCCGACTTAGCCTTTCCACCCAGGTGACGAACGAGGCGGCCCAGGCGCTGTACCGCGCGAACGGATGGGTTCGCCAAGACGATTTTTTCGTTTTTACTTTTAAGATGGTATGAGGGAAAAAATGGATTCGGTCGAAAGCGGGGCGATGGGCCCGAACCCGTCGAGCGTCGGCATCTTGCTCGAGCGGATGCATGGGGAGCCTCGCGAGGTAACGCGCATGCGCGAGCGCGTTGGCGGTCAGCAGGGATATTCCGGATCGCGCATTGGCTATTACGAGGTCGAGAGCCGCGATGCCCGCGGCATGGCCCATTCCGACCTCGTCGTGACGAAGGACGCGGTCCTGCACGAGCGCCGCGTGCTCGACCTTCTTTCGCGTAAGGGCTGCGCCGTGCCTCCTCTCGTCGTCGAGGACCTTTCTTTCGATGGGCGGTCGCTCGTCTATATGCCTTTCATGGCCTCTCGTCCTGAGCTCGATCTTGGCCACCCGAAGAGCCCGATGACCCTTGCGGTGGCCGAGGGCCTCGCCGGCATACATGCGGCGAATCGGCTGGATCGTCCCGAGTGGATGGCGAGGACCGATGACGACTTCGAGCGCTACCTGTGGCTCCGGGCTTGGCGCCAGCGATGGGAAGAGAACATGGCGAACGCGGAATTCCGCGCCGAGTTCGGCTCGTATGAAAGTCGTCTCGAGGTCGCGTCGGCTTCATTCCTCGGCGCGCTCCGCGATATATCCGCCGAGGGACAAACGCTCACCGTGCTCAACGTCGATCTGCTGCCCGACCATATCCGTACGTGGCGGGGCGGCGCGTACTTCATCGATTGGGAACAATCCTCGTTCGGTACCCTGTACCTTGATCTTCCAAATCACTTTACGGTCGAGACGGCGCTCGTGTATCGAGATGCCCTCGCTCGGAGGGGATATGAGATTCCGACGGTCGAATTCATGGAGCGTTTCCACGAGACTTCTCGGTATATGGGTCTTCGTTATCTCGGTGCATCCCTGATGCTGTGGGGACAGGGCGGAAAGGCCCGAGAGGATGGGCGATGGTTCCTGCACTATACCCTGCACCTTGCCCTGCACGGGAGGTAAGTGATGGCCCGCGGCGTCGACGTTCGCGTGTACTCGCCCGAAAGCGATCCCGTAACCATTCAGGGCTTTACCGTCGTCGTCGACGTGCTGCGGGCATTCTCGGTCTCGTATTACATAGCTTCCGCGCGCCCCGATCGATACCTCGTCGTCGAGTCCGTTGATGCGGCCTTTCGCCTTCGTGACCTCTTGCCGAATCCCGTTCTGGTTGGCGAGCGGATGGGCGTGAAGGTGCCGGGCTTCGACTACGGCAACTCGCCGACCGAGCTTCTCGGGGCCGACCTTCGTGGAAAGACAGTCGTCCATACTACTACGTTCGGGACGAGGGGGCTCGTGCGCCAGAGCGCGGCAAACGAGGTCGTCGTCGGGAGTTTCGTCAACGCCCAGGCGATCGTCGGCCTCGTCCGCGCGCGGGGTATTGAACGCGTCAACGTCTACTGCACGGCCACCCCTGGGCGGGCAAACGGCGAGGAGGACTACGCCTTCGCCGGGTATCTCGATGCCGCGCTGAACGGGCGCGATTTCGACTTTGCCGCGACCGTCGACCGTCTGCGCGCGACAACGGGGGCGGGGTTTCGCGAGGACGGATTCGCGCCCGCCTCTGATTTCGAGCTTTGCATGGAGCTCGACCGATTTGACGCCGTTCTTGCCCGCGCGTTGCCGAGCGACGGGCTCGGGGACGCGGAACTCGTGCCAGTCGCGGCGTCTCGGTTCGATCCCCTCCGCTTTGGCGAGAGCCTCTCTCGCGCGCGAAGCGTCGGCTTCGACTCGTCCGCCGCCTCAAGCCCGCGTTTTCGCGCGAGCCGGGAGGACATTGTCCGCGAGGCGGCCCTTGATTCCCCGCCCGCCGCCTCGGCCCTCTCGTTCCTGCTTTCGGACGCCGCCCTCAAGGTGACCTCACGCGACGCCCTACGCTCCTTGTATATCGGCCTTTCGAACTACGCGGAGATATTGATCAATACCCATCAGTACACCGCCGCGCTCAACGCGCAAAGCGCCCGGATCGGCGCGTCGTATCTGCGCGAATACGTGGCGCGCGATGGTTCCCGCGGCGTCGTGGCGGCGGTGGAGACGACCGTCGCCTGGCTCGACGCCGTCGTGCGGAGGCTCGGTTCGTGACGCCCGCGCGGAAGCTGTCGATCGGGGCGCTGGGGAACACCCTCGCGTGCGAGATCGACGAACCGTATCCCGGCGCGCCGGTACGGGCTATTTCCCTTCATGGGGGCGGTCCTCTCGGCAAGGAGGGCACTTCCTACCTCGCGCCGGCCTTTCTCGCGCGCGGCGAGGCCCTCGCCCGTCTTGATTTCTCGGGGCAGGGAGAAAGCTCTGGCTCGATACCCGAGTCGAGCCTGCGAGGTCGGTTCGAGGAGGCGCTTCAGGCGATGGACGCGCTCGGCATGGACGGGAACACGACCGTCATTGGGACCAGCATGGGAGGGTATATCGCGACGCGCATTGCCGCGATGGGCCGCGCGTCGCGGCTTGTCCTTTTTTGTCCCGCAGCCTATACCCCGCGCGCGTGGGACGTTCCTTTCGGGGGCGGCTTCACCGAGATCATCAGAGCGCCGCTCTCGTACCTCGAGAGCGACGTACCGTCCCTTCTCGCGTCCTTTCGCGGCCCCTCCTTCCTTTGCGTGCCGTCTGAAGACGAGATCGTGCCTGAGGAGGTTACGCAGGCGTATCGGGAAAATCTCGCCCGCAGCGGTCCCGTTTCGGTGTATACTGTCGAGGGGTGCCCGCATCCCGTGCACCGGTGGTCAGACGGGAAACCCGCCGTTAGGGACGGCATCGTCCGGGCCCTCTCCGAGTTTCTCGCCGGGGCCGAAGATCGATAGAGATAAAAAAAAGGAGTGACGATGGAGCCGACCGAACTTGCGACGAACTTCTCGCGGGTGCCCGCTGATATTCACTTTTTCATTAACCATCCGATTATAGCGAAGGCGCTCGACTCGCGGCTTGGCCTGTTCTTCGCGCTGGTCGTGAGCCTTGCTCTCGCGTACGTGGGCGCCCGATTTCTCGCGCGTCGCACTCGCCGCGGTCGCTTGCTCGCGGTAGCCTTCGCTTTCGCCGCGATAGGCTTTTTCTCAGGCTTTCGCGTCGCCTCTTCATCGGCTTCCTTCGCGCGGAACCCAACTTCGGCGACTATCATCGCCGCCATCGTCCACGGAAAGGCGATTACCGGGCCCTTCTTCGCGCGTACTCACTACCTTATCGTGAAGATCGAGAACGACCTGCACGGCGTCGCGACGACCCGCGCGATATGGGAAGACCCGTCGAAGAAGCCCGGGGCGACTTTCGACTACAGCCTGTACACCTACGCGACGAGTCATGGCGACCTGATGTATCGATTCCTCAATCCTCCGCGTAAGCTTCCGCCCGCCCGGGGCAACCTGCAGTAGGCCGCCATGAACGAGAAATCGCGCCTCAAGCTATCGGTAACGAGGGACACGATAACGGTTCCGCTCGTCCTTCTTGCCGTCTTCTACGGGGTCGCCGCCTGGCGTTTCGCCGCGACGGGGAAAGTCTTTTATCTGTGGAATTTCGGGTACATCGGCACGTCGCTCGCGATTGGAACCTTTTTCTTCTCGGCCCTCCCTCGCAGGTTTGCCCGCTGGGGCCGCGTCATCACCGAGATTGCCATCGGCGGGTACCTTCTATTCTACGTCGGGCTCGCGATGCACGAGAATATGCAGATCGAGGGTTTCTTCGTCTATCTTTTCTCCGGCGTGTTCGCGGGGGCGACGCTGCACTACGCGGTGGGAAAGGTCTTTGGTCCCTTCGCGTTCGGGCGCGGGTGGTGCGGATGGGCCTGTTGGACCGCGATGGCGCTCGACATATTGCCGTGGAAAGTCCCTTCTTCGCCGCAGCGCGCGGGTTTTTCCCGGGTGCGATACATCCACTTCGCCCTCGTTCTCGCCGCGATGGTCGCCCTCACTTTGACGGTCGGTATCGATGGCCTTTACGCGCGAAAGGGCGCGGACGAAGTGCGATGGCTCCTGGTTGGGAACGCGGCGTATTACGCGACCGCGATCGCGCTTGCGGCGGCCCTTCGGGATAACCGCGCCTTTTGCAAGTACCTTTGCCCCGTCGCGTGCCTTCTTAAGGTGGGTACGAAGTTTTCCCTCCTTCGCGTCGAGATCGACGAGTCGTCCTGCGTCGGTTGCGGCGCTTGCGAGCGCGCGTGCCCGATGGGCGTGCCGCTTCTCGAGTACGCGAGGCGCGGCGAACGCGTCTCGTCGACCGAATGCGTGCTCTGTTTCGAGTGCGAGAGGGTGTGTCCTCGGGACGCGGTGAAGGTGGGTTTTCGCCCTGGCCGGCGGATAAAAAATACGGTGCGTGGATCGGGGGGCGGCGCATGAGCGAGCGGGACGAGGGTTCGCTGTTCGACGGCGTCAGGCGCTTTAACCAAACCGACTTCATCGAGCATCGCGAGTTGTTCGCGCGCGTCGCGCGGCGTCAGGATCCGCACACCCTGTTCGTCGGGTGCGCCGATTCCCGCGTGATTCCTAACCTTATCACCAAGACCCTGCCCGGCGAGCTCTTCACGGTGCGTAACGTCGGGAACCTGGTTCCCTTCTACCGCGAGGCGGAGGAATACCTGGCGACTACCTCGGCTATCGAGTACGCGGTCCGGATCCTGCGCATCAAGAATATCGTGATATGCGGCCACTCGAACTGCGGCGGCGTCGGCGCCCTATTCGCAGACGATGAGGCGCTCTCGGCCGTCCCGCACACGCGGCGCTGGCTTTCGCTCGCGCGTCGCGTTCGCGATCGTGTCGTGGCGGAGGGTATCGACGACCCCGTTGAGCGCGAGTGGCGCGCCGAGCAGTACAACGTCGTCGAGCAGATGAACCATCTCGTTACCTATCCGTACGTCAAGGACGCGTTCCGCCGCGGCGAGCTGTCCATCAGGGGTTGGTACTACGTCATCGAGACTGGGGAGGTATTCGATTACGATCCTTCGAAGGCCGAATTCGTGAGGATCGAGTGATGCCGCGTTCGGGCCTTGTCGCGTCCGCCGCCGAGATGCGCGCTTTGCTGCCGCCGCGGCCCGAAGAGGCCTCGAAGCGTGATTTCGGGAGCGTGCTCTGCGTCGCGGGGTCAGTAAACTACCGTGGCGCCGCCTGTCTATGCAGCGTCGCCGCCCTTCGCTCGGGGGCGGGCTACGCGACCGTCGCCTGCCCCGGTCCCGTCGCTTCCTCCCTTGCCGCCCTGATCCCCGATCTTGTCCTACTACCCCTTCGCGTCCGACGGGGCGTTTCGAGCCCCGATTCCTGGCGCCTGGTCGACCGCGTTCTTCCGCGCCATACCGCAGTCGTCGTTGGCCCGGGTCTCGGGAGTCTCGCCCGGGGCGTCGCCGACGTCGTTCCGTTCGCGCGCCGCGTCGTCGCGCGCGTCGCCGCCCTTGGCCTTCCGCTCGTGCTCGACGCGGACGGTATCAACGTTCTCGCGAGGCTCATGCGCGCTCGCCGTCCCATTCGACTTCCCGCGAGAACGGTACTGACGCCGCACGAGGGCGAGCTCGCGCGCGTTCTCGGCGTCGAGCCCGCGGCCGTGCGATCCGACCGACCGGGCGCCGCCCTTGAGGCCGCCGGTCTTCTCGGCGCCGTCGTCGTCCTCAAGGGACCGCGAACCCTCATCGCCTCGGGCTCATCGCTCTTCGCGAACCCGACCGGCTCGGTGGCTCTCGCCAAGGCGGGCACCGGCGATGTCCTCGCCGGGATCGTAGCGGGCTTTCTTGCCCAGGGCCTCGACCCTCTGGGCGCGGCGCGGCTTGGCGCGTACGTGCATGGGCTCGCCGGTGACGTCGGCCGCGAGCGGAGGGGCGCGCGCGGGCTACTCGCCTCAGAGGTCGCGGGTTTCGTGCCCGACGCCCTCGCGCGGCTCGCGGGCGACGCATCCATCCCCCGGTAATCCGAAAGCGTGCTATACTGAAAACGCCGGGTCGCCGGTTTTGTGCAACCAAGGAGGGTGGATGAACGCGCTTTTGATTCTCAACATGCAGGTCGGCGCCATTTCGGTATCTCCCTGTTACGACATTGAGGGTGTGGTCTCGCGGATAAGCTCGCTCGCGGCGCGCTTTCGCGAGCGCGGGGATCTCGTCGTGCTCGTCAAGCACAACGGGTCGCGCGAGAATTTCATGCCGCGCGGGAGCGCGGACGGCGAGCTAATCGCGGAGCTGACGCCGGGCCCGGCCGACCTCGTCGTCGAGAAGACGGTGAACGACGCGTTTTATCGGACGGGACTCGACGAGACGTTGCGCGCTCGCGGGGTCTCCGAGGTGTTCGTCGCGGGCTGCATGACGGAGATGTGCGTGAACTCGACTGTCCAGTCGGCTTTGACCAAGGACTACCTCGTAACGGTCGTCAAGGATTGCCATACGACCGGCGACAGGCCGCGCCTCTCGTCGAGGCAGATCATCGATTTCTACAATTGGCTTTGGGGAATACTCGTTCCGACGGCCGGCTTCGTGCGGATGCGAAACGCGGCCGAGATCGCGGCTGAATGATCGCGCGTCCCTGAGCCCTCGACGCGCCTGAGCGCGGGCACGAGCTTCTCGTCGACGATCGCCGAGAGTCGCGCCTCTACGGCGCTGAACACGAAGAATCCGACCCCACCCCAGGTATACGGCACCGACGCCGGCGTTCTGCCCGATCCCCGGTCAATGTGGCGGAAGTGGAACCCGAACACCTCGGACAGCCGCTCCATCTGTTCGTTCGTCAGCGAGAGAAGGATGTCCTGCTTTCGCTGCACCGCCTGCTTAAGGTAGAGGTAGTGCTTTCGCTGGCTCGCGAGCAGGAAGTTCGAGCTTAGTACGATCTCGTCGAAATCGGTGCGGAAGGAGCCCTTCGGCGTATCCATGAAGCCGGTGAACCGCTCGGAGGATATGTACGAATAGTCGCTTAGCCGGTTATAGGTATCGAGCTTGATGTGGATAAGCTCCTGCAGGAAAAGCATCAATCGGTGCGATTGGCAGAGGAACTGGTAATCGGGATCCGTCTTCCCGGTGAAGCCTATCTCGCGCAGGGTGTATCCCGCGTGGACCATCGCGCTGACGTAGTCGTAGACGCGGTTTACCGTGTACTTCATCGAGAAGCACCATTGCGGCGGGTAAAGGTCCGGATGGATGGCCACGAGCTGTCTGCAGCAGTGCATGAAGCCCCTCGTCCCGATCAAGGTCTCGACGCTTTCCTTTTGCTGGGTCGAGTCTGATATCACGGCGAGTTGGGCGATGCCCTCGCGAAGGCGCGCGAAGGTCGACTTGATCGGGTTGTTCCCGAGGAAGTTCTCGAAAATGAGCGTGTCCGGAAGCTCTCGCACGGGGCCGAACACCGCGTTGCGTATCTCCGGGTTGTCGTAAAGGACGAAGAGGCTTTGCGCGTTTCCTTTGTAAAAAAGGGTCGCCGCGAGCCGCGTCTCCTCGTTCGTCGCCGCGAGCCGCGCGTTTATGTCGCGCTCCTTTAGCACTGTGAACGAGGCGTCCACCTCCACGATGATGAAGAAGATATCCCACATCCGCTGCTTCAGGTCGCGGACCGCCGCGTTAAGTCGCGCGACGTCCGACTTCGTGGCCGAGTCGCGCAGGACGAAATTAAGGTCCGCGTCCGTGCAGTATTGCACCCCGACGTCGTTGTACGCGGAGAAGATGCGACCAACGCCGAACACCAGGAGGTTCTTGGCGATGCGCTGGTCGAGCCTTGGCATGAAAAGCCGCGTGATCCAGTTGAATAGAATGAAAAGGTAGAGGTCCTGCCGCGGGCGCAGGATATTTTGTTCAAGGGTTCCGAGGGTCACGTTTTGGATATCGTTCGGGTTTATCGCCTTGCTCTGCTCGGTGTAAAGGGTGACCAGAAAGGCCTCGAGGCGCTCGTCGGTAATGCCGCGCGCGCAGGCGGCGTCGAGCTGCCGTTGGCAGGTGAGGAAGAAATCGTTGTTGTATCGCGGTTCGCGAATGACCTCGTCGAGCATTCCTTTCAGTTTTCCTTAACCTTTGTGCCAGTATAGACTCGGCGTCTCGTTTTGTAAATCCTCGTTGCGCGTCGGTCGGAATTCGGATACGATCGACGTAGGAGTCTCAAATGAGTAAAAAAAGTCCATTGGTCGTTATTGCCATTCTGTTATCGATAGTTGCCTCGCGCGCCCTGGCGCAAGAAAGCGTCCTTTCGGTTTGGTCCTTTACCGAGGAAACGCGCGAACTGATCGAGCATGCGCCGGAAGGCGTCCTTCCTTCGTGCCGACTCCGTTCGATCCCCGCCCAGGATATTGAGGCCGCCTTGGCCGAGGCGCTCAAGGGCAATGGCGACGCGCCGGATGTTTTTACCCTTGAGGAGTCGCACCTCAGGCGCTTCGTGGAGTCGGGCGACTTGCTTGACCTTTCGGCGGAGGCGAGCGCGATAGGTTCTTCCATGCCCAAGTATCTCGTCGACGTCGCCTCGCATGGCGGCACGGTGTACGCGCTCTCTTGGCTTGGGACGCCGGGCGCCTTCGTGTATCGCCGTAGCCTCGCCCGGCGGTATCTCGGGTCGGACGACCCAGCTGCCGTGCAGGCGGCGCTCGCGGACTTACCTTCCTTCGAGCGCGCGGCCCGCCGGGTTCGCGAGTCGTCAGGTGGCGCGTGCGCCCTCGTCTCGTCGACGGACGAGATCATGCGCCTCTACGTAGCCGCCCGTCGCTCGCCCTGGGTGGTGAACGGCAAGCTCGCCGTCGATCCCGCGATGGAGGCGTATCTCGACGCCGCTCGGGCCTTCGCCGAGGCTTCGTGCTTTCCCGGGTTCCCGCAGTGGAGCGAGGAATGGTTCTCCGCGATGAAGGGCGCCGTGTCGACGGGCGATGGTTCGCCGGTATCGGTCATCGGCTTCGTCCTGCCGACCTGGGGGGTGCACTACGTGATCAGGCCGAATTGCGGCGAGACGTCGGGCGATTGGGGCGTCGTGGCCGGGCCCGTCCCCTATTTCTGGGGCGGCTATTGGCTCGCGGCGCGGAAGGGAACCTCGGCGCCTGAGGCCGCGCGGTCGTTGATCCGGTTCCTCGTCTCCGACCGCGACAATCTCTCTTGGTGGGTCGAGAAGACGGGCGATTGCGTCTCAAACATGCCCGTGCTAGCCGAGCAAACCGCCTCCGCCAGTGACCCGCTCTTGGCGGGTCAAAATTCCTATGCCGTATTCATCGACGTCATGAGGCGGATAGACGGGACCACGCGCCAAGCGACCGATTCGGTCATCGAGAGCGCGTTCGCCGAGGCCGCCAAGGATTACGCCGAGGGACGCGCGACGCGGGAAGGAGCTCTCGCGTCCTTCCGCGCGAAGGTGTTCGAGACGACCGGCCTCCGATAACCGACGGTCACGAGCATCGGCTATACCCGCACGACAGGCAGCTGACGCATCCGTCTCGGAAGGCGAGCCGTTCGCCGCATTCGGGGCACTCGCCGTCGCTCGTCGCGACTTCCTCCCCGTCGCGCAGGTAGCCTTTCAGGACCCGCGCGAGGGCGCGCTCCACGTCGGCGAAGCCCGTGTCCTTTTGGAGCTGCGAGACGATGAACTGGAGCGGCGTGCCGTGCCTGAGCGCCATCGACACGAGCCGGGCCACCGATCCCGCCGGGGACTCGTACGCGCGCGTGAAGTCCGCAAGCCGCGTCTCCTCGGTCCCGTTCAGGTAGACGAGGTCGTAGCGGCCGCGATCGGCCTTGCGGATGATCGCGCGGCGTTCCGTCTCGAGATCAACCGGCCCGGACGCCCCGTCGATCACGAAGACTTCGTACAGCGCGCCGTCTAGCATCCCGACGATGATCGCGAGGTCGCGCGACCCCGCGCGGACGCGGTGTATCTCGCAAGGCAGGTCCTTCGGGCGCGCCGGCGCGACCCGGCGCCTGATGCCGCGCTCCTTCTGGTCCGCGTACTCAAGGATGCCGCGCATGCTCCCGTCCGGGTTGAAGGTCGTGAATCCCTTTAGCCCGCGCTCGTAGCCGTACATGAAGAGGTTCTTGTACTCCTCGAAGCTCGTGCCCGGGCGGAGGTTCAGCGTCTTCGAGATGCTATGGTCGACGTAGCGCTGAAACGTCGCCTGCATGTCGATCGCCCGATACGGGTCGATCTCGGCCGTAGTGACGAACCAGTCGGGAACGGCGTCCGAGGCGCGGCCTTCCGGGGTCTCCTTCCATCGGCGCCAGGCGAGGTCGGTGACCTCTTCCGTGCGCGTCTCGTCGCCGACGCCGGTGCGGATCGTGCGCTTGAACGAGAGGGCGAAGATCGGCTCGATCCCGGACGAGCAGTTTTGGCCGACGGTCAGCGACGTGGTGCCGGTCGGGGCGACGGTGTTTATCTGCACGTTTCGCATCCCCTGCCGCGCGATGCGCTCGCGGAGTTCGCCGCTCAGGGTGCGCACGAAATTCGCCGCGAGGTATTTCTCGGCGTCGAAGGCGGGGAACGGGCCCTTCTCGGCGGCGAGGTCGCTCGAGGCCGAGTAGGACGCGTCGCGGAGCTCGCGCGCGATGCGCTCGCCGAGCTCGAGCGAGGGCCCGTCGCCGTACCTGAGGCGCATCATGGCGAAGACGTCGCCGAGCCCGGTGAAGCCGAGCCCGATCCTCCGCCATTGGCGCGAGAACTCGCGTATCCTCGGCAGGGGATACGCCGTCGCGTCGAGGACGTCGTCGAGGAATCGAACGCCGACGGAGACCGTCCGCGCGAAGGCGGCGAAGTCGAAGCTCGCCCGAGGCGAGAACGGGTCCCGCACGAATGCGGCGAGGTTAACCGCCGAGAGGCAGCATAGGGAGTAGGGCGGCATCACGAGCTCGCCGCAGGGATTCACTCGGTCCATCTTGAACGCCCAATAGCCGTTGTTGAACCGCTCGACGGTGTCCGCGTTGAAGATGCCCGGCTCGTTGTGGACGAAGGCGTTTCGCGCGAGGAGGTCATAGAGCTCGCGCGCGCGCACCGTGCGGTATACCTTTCCGCCGAATACGAGGTCCCAATCGGCGTCGCGCTTGACGGCGTCGACGAAGGCGTCCGTGATCTTCACCGAGATGTTGAACTGCGTCAGTTCCTTGTTTTCCTCGCCGCGCTTCGCCGTGATGAAATCCTCGATCTCGGGGTGCGAGACGTCGAGCAGGGCGATGTGTGCCGACCGCCGCTGGCCGCCGGTCAGGATGGTCTTCGCGGACTGGTCGAAGATTCTAAGGAAGGAAATCACCCCCGAGGACTGTCCCCCGTTCGACAAGGGCGCGTCCCGAGGCCGTAGGCGCGATGCGTCGAAACCGACTCCTCCCCCCATCTTGCTGATTATCGCGTCCTCCTTCAGAGAGTCGTAGATACCCTCGAGGGAGTCCTCGATATCGATCGTGAAGCAATTGTTATAGTTCTTCATTGGGCTCGTCGGTCGAGCGTTCGCCAAGATGCGTCCGGCCGGCTGGAGCCTTCCCGAGACCATCTCCTCGAAGAATATTTCTTCCCAATGGCGTCGGCTTTCACCGTCCCGCTCGGCCGAGGCGATCTCCTGGGCCACGCCGCGGAACACCTCCTCTGCCGATGTTTCGCCATGGAGGCAGTATTTCTGCTCGAATATTTCCTTACTGATTGGTAGTTCCCATACCCATTGTGTCATAATTATCGCCTCCCGCTATATCTAGCGTTATTTTCGGCTCGTCTGTCAAGAACTAAAGGAAAAAATCCCCACGACGGGTATCGGGGGCAGAGGGGTATCTCATTTCGGGCTTCGTGGGACTAGGGTCGATCCTCGACCGGGATCAGGGCGTCGATAATATGCGCCCGCCAGCGCTTGGCGACGGGGTCGTAGGCGCCAAGACCGGACAGGTATTCCCAGTACGCCCAGCTCATCCCGCGACGTTCGGCCTCGCGGGCGACGAAGGCCGTCCACGCCTTTTGGTCTTCCGGCCTGACGTATCGCGAGTAGGCGCCGAATTCCCCGACGTAGATCTCGAATCCATGGGCGAGGTTCCAGGCGACGACCGAATCCAGCAGGTCGAGCAAGGGCGCCTTGTCGGCCTCTGTCCCGCGCCAACGAATGCCGATCCATGCCGTGGATCCCGGCGCCCATTCGGCGCCCTGATGCGTAAAGTGATAGGGCTCATAGTAGTGGACGGTGACGATGGTGTTCGACGGGGAACAAGCCGAAGGGAGCTCGAGCTTCTTGAGCCCGGACACCCCGCCCCAGTTCGCCGTTCCCACCATGATTTTCCTTCCCGCCTGGGATCCCGCGTGGTCGACCCAGATGAGTTCGGCGAGCTCGGCGATGATCGAGTTCCACGACGCGTACCCCACCGTCCCGTTCGGCTCGTTGAGCAGCTCGAATACCAACGCGTCCGCGGGATAGTCCTCGGTCGGAAAGGCGTCGCAGAGCTGATCCCAAATCGCGGAGAGCCTCGCGCGGTGGCCGGGAAGCGCCGCGGGGCCGTCATTCATCATGGAGACGTAATGATGAACGTTAAGGACGACGACGAAGCCCCTCGCGAGAGACCAGTCCACTACCTCTTTCACGCGCGCCAAGAATACGGGATCGATCTGGTATGGGGCTGTCGGGGCGATATGGTCCGCCCAACGTACCGGGACGCGAAGCGACTTAAAGCCCATCGCTTTTATGTTGTCCAGGTCTGCCTCGACGAGCGCGAATCCACCGTTCCATTCTCCCTCGCCCATGGGGTAACTCCTCGAAGGGGGCGCGTCGAAAAAATTCCCGAGGTTGAGCCCGCGGCCCAGGAAGGTCTGCCCGTTGTCGTACTGATAAAGGTTCGCGTAATAGGCATCGGGGAGGACGGCTTGGCCTGGCGCCGCCGATCCGGCGCAGGACGAGAGGATGGCGCAAAACGCGAAGGCGACGAGGACTGTGATAACACGGCGTTGGTTGCCCCAAAGGGAGTTGTTCGTCATGCGATCACTATACCACGGTTTTTCTGGCGCGATTTACGGTTCATTGACGAATTCCTAATGCGGTATTCATGCGCGCCTCATCTCCCGCTCACGCGCGGCGGGTATACCGAACTCGCGCGGGAAACACACGCGCGAAACGGAGGATACGATGAAGAAGACTTTGACAGCTTGTTTGCTTGCCGCCCTCGCGGCCCTTACGGCGTGGGCGCAAAGCGCACCCGCCGCCCCGACGGCTAGCCTCGGGGGTAGCCTCGACGCGATCCAAACCCTCGGCACCGGCGACGCGGACGAGGTGGCCGGCGTCGAGCCCGCGACGAATACGCGCTACATCGACGCTCGCCTTAAGTTCGTCGGGAAGCCCGCCGACTACGCCTCGGTCATCATGGTCGCGCGCGCGCGGAGCTATGATGCCCCCGGCACCTACATGCCCGCGGCGATCAAGCCCGCCGCGAAGGAGCAGATCACGGATACCGTGGCAAAGGGCGCATTCGATTGGGAATTTCTCTATGCCGAGGTCGACGCGATCGGGGCGCTTGGCCTCGACGCGCCGGCGAAGGCGAAGCTGATCTTCGGTAAAATCGACTATACCTCGAAAAACTACCTGAGGACCACCGGCACCGGGATGGAGTGCGTGATGAGCCCGATCCGATCGGGCGACGCGGTGAACCTCGGCTTCGAGGTGTCGCTTAAGAACGCGCCGCTTACCCTCGTCGCGTTCTCGCGCGCCAACTTCGACGAGGCCGTCGAGGAGCTTGACGGCGACGACGTCGCCACCGGCGACACCCTGCCCGCCCTGTATTTCGCTGGTCGCGTCGAGAAGATGGACCTGGGCTTCGGCACTCTTTCCGCCGAGGCCGCCTACGCGATGAATACCCGGAAGATCAACGCGGGATCCGCGTTCGGCGCCTCGGCCCAGGTATCGATACCCCTCTCCGACGCGCTGACGATTCCCGTTGGTCTCGGCGTCGCGTACTCGGAGAAGAACATTGATATGTTGGTAGATGAGTCGTCCAAGGGCTTCCGCGAGACGGTGCGCGTCGGTTTCGCGACCGGCATGGCCTACAAGGCCGGGGACTCGATGACGATCGCGTTTAATCTTGGCGGCTCCTATAACGTGATCAAGCACGCGACCTTCGACGACATGACTATCGCGCAGGTTGCCTTCGACGCGCGGGTAACACGCGGCAGCCTCTTCGGCGGCGCCGGCGTGGCATTCGGCACCCTCGCCGACGTGGACGTCGGGCCCACGGAGTATACCCTGGAGAACAGCCTTGGCCTCGAGGCCTACGTCGGCATCAGCCCGGCTAAGTTCCTTACCGTGAGCGCGGGCTACGCGCGGTACTCCGGCCTCTCTGCCCGCTACGGGATCGAGACGAAGGCCGACGCCTCCTATAAGTTCGTCGACGACGACGGGGTCATGTCGACCAACGCCCTGTTCGTGAAGACGTCCATTAAGTTTTAAGGGATCGGGACGCCGGGCGCTTACAGCACCTCGTACCGGTTCTTGCCCTTTCGCTTCGCCGCGTATAGGGCCATGTCAACTCGGAGTATCAGGGCGTCGAGGGATTCTCCCTCCCGGAGCTCTGATACCCCGAGGCTTACCGTCAAGCTCAGCTTCTCGCCCGCGTCGCCGTCGATCGTTCGCGACTCGACCGCGGCGCGGATTTTTTCGGCGATGCCGCCGGCTATCTCGGCGCCCGCGCCCGGCAGGACGATCAGGAACTCGTCCCCGCCGAAGCGGCAGGGGATGTCGGTTTTGCGCACCGAGGAGCGTACCTGTTCCGCGAGGAATGCGAGGAGGCGATCGCCCGCTTGGTGCCCGTGAAGGTCGTTCGTCGCCTTGAAATCGTCGAGATCGAGCATCACCATCGACAGGGGAAGCCGGGCGCCGGACTCGATCTGCATCCGCTTCACGATGTCGTTGAGATAACGGCGGTTGTAAAGGCCGGTCAGGGAATCCGTGCGCGAGAGGTCGAGGTAGTAGCGCTCGCGCGCGGCAAGATGTTCTTTTTCCTTAAGAAGGGAACTGATGAAGCGGAAGAGGGCGACGGTGAAGAGGATCGACTCGATCGCGGCCCCGCCGAGGAAGAGATAGTGGGGCGGCCACACGGACTTGAAGAAGCTCGTTAATGCCCATATCCATGAACCCGTCGCGAAGAAAGCCCACGCGAGTAAATAGTAAAACGCGGGCTTGAACCCGGACATGAACGATCGCCACGCCGCGACGAGAATCGTCAGCGGGATGAATATGCCAAGCGTTATCGCGACGACGTGAGCGAGCCATGGGAACCCGGCGAGGCCGATGGCCGTCTGCGCGCCGACGAGGACAAGGAGCACGAGAAGGGTCGTGTTGACGCCTCTCTGGCGCCGTCGCAGCGAGAGGAATCCCTGCGCGAAGAGAATGCCGAACACCTCGGACCCGCAAAGGGCGACCCAGAGAACCCGCTTGTACACGGCTATCGGGAGAAAGCAGCAATAGAGAAAGCCGTTCGCCCATGATTGATAGAGCACGGAGAACGCGATGAAAAGGAGATAGAGCACGTAGTTTCTGTTGCGTATGATCATGAGGGAGAAAAGGTTCACGAAGAACACGGCCACCATGATTCCGAGAAAGGTCCCGAAGACGAGGGCGTCGCCGAACGCGACGGCGATGATGCCGTCCGCGTCAAACGCCCGGAACGGGACGCGGACGACGTTCGAGGTGCGTACGCGGATGTAGATTTCGTCGTTTGCGTTTACGCCTGCCGGGACGGGAATCGTCCAGTCACGGGTGAGCGGGCGTTTCGGCCCGTTCGCGAGTCCGCGCGAGACGACCGAACCGTCGGGGAAGAACGCGTCGATCTCGTCGATGTTTGGGTTCCCGACGGCGATGTATCGGTCGGTTCCCTGCCGCGAGCCTCGGCTTGGCCCGAGCCGCAGGCGAATCCACCACGTCGATCCCGAGATGCCCGCGTTGAATAGCGGGTTCGCAAGGGCGCTGAACGCGAGCGAAGGGGCTTGCCCGCGCGTGATCGCGCCGCCTCTGTCTTCGGCTACTTCGGTAGAAGCGATTCCTCCCCCGTGCGGATCGGCCGAACGCGGGTAAAAGGCGAAAAGGATGGTTCCCGCGATCAGGCAGAGGAGGATTATAGATATCGCACGCTCTTGCATGACTTTATTCATTACATACTCGCTTTTCCCGTAAGTATACCGGGCCTTTTCGCGTAGAATCAAGCGAGCGTCGTTTTTTACGCTTTTTTTGCGTACACCCTTTTACGCGCAACTTCTTCCCAACAATACCGTTAGATGGGAAGATTTTTCTCGTATAGCCTATCCGATAGAGCATTTTTATCGGTATTTTACCGTCAGAGGGCTTGGCATGATTCTTGCTTGTTATTCTGTGCCGACCGAGTCGGCGCATCACGATGACAAGGAGCAGTACAATGAAAAAGACAATGATGATCACGATGGCCCTGGCCCTTTTGGGCGCTGTGGCCCTTTCCGCGCAAAGCCCCGCCCCGGCCGGGCGACGCGCCGACAGAGAAACCTGCGCGGACAGGAATCGGCTCTCGCGCGAGCCCATCACCGTCGAGGGAACCCTTGCGTTCCGCGATTCCGTACCCGTTATCTCGACGAAAGACGGGGACTGGATTCTTCCTCCGGGGCCCTTCTACCAGCTTGCCTATCAAAACAACCTGAAGGAAGGGGCAACCATTAAGGCCGAAGGATTCGCGGCCCCGTGCCCGCCCGCCCGCGAGGACGATAAGTCCGCGAAGCAACTCGAGTCCGCGAAAGGAGTCCTCGTGTTCACCAAGCTCGCGGCGAACGGGAAGGAGCTTGATCTTTCCGCCCTCGGTGGATTCGGTCGTGGCGGCCCTGGGCCGATGATGGGGCGTGGTTGGGGCGATGACGACGATGAGCCGCGCGGACGCCGGGGCGACGGAAGTCGCCCTCGCCGCGGACGGGGCGGTGATTGCCCGCGTTGGGAGGACTAAAAGATGACGGGAAGGAAACGTACGGCTCGCGCCGTCCTCGCGCTCGCCGCGGTCGCGGTGCTTCTCTCCGTTTCCTTCGCGCTCGTTTTCATTAGGCGCGAGATCGATCGGCGTCGCGCCGAGATCGAGTTTCGCGCCTTTCGCGTAATGGTCGGCGTCCTCGAGTCCTATCGGTCGCGCGGAGGGTTCGATCCCGCCGACTGGCCCGAGGTCCGTGGTTTCGGCGCCTACTCTGGCGTCGGCATCTGCGAGTTCGCGCACGGCAGCGCCCCCGCGGCACTCGCTGACGCCGAGCGGCTGCCGCCATACGGGTTTACCCGCCTTTCGCGGGGCGCCCTAACCATCGTGCGGCCGCTTGGCGCCGCCCCGCCGATGATGGATGGCCCGGGACGACCAGGTCTCGGCCCACGTCGCATGATGGGCCCGATGGGGCGGCGCGGTCCCGAGGACATCGTCTTCGCCGAGATCGACGTTTCCCCTCTCGTCAGGCGCGGGCGCTTCGTCATTTTCGGCGCCGTGCTAACCCTCGCGGTATTCCTCGGCGTCGTGGCCTCGCTCGTGCTGTCCTTGCGGCGCATCGATGCGTATCGCGAGCGCGAGCGGTCGACCGCCCGACTTGTCCAACTCGGCGCCGCCGCGCGAACCCTAGCCCACGAGATCAAGAACCCGCTCGGCGTGATCCGCGTCCAGTGCGCTACCCTCAAGCGCACGGTCGGGGAGGGCGGTCGGCGCGGCATCGAGGTGATCGAGGAAGAGACGGAGCGTCTCGTCGGCCTCACGGACCGGATACGCGATTTCCTTCAGTCGGGAGAGGGGCAACCCGTTGCCGTCGATCCCGCCGATCTCCTCGATCGGTGTCGGGCTCGATACGGCGACCGCGTTTCCGTCGTCCCGGCTCCCGCCGGCTTGCCGACGATTCGCGTGGACCCCGAGCGGGTCCTGCAGGTCCTCGATAACCTAATCTCGAACGCGATGGACGCCGATTCGCGCCCGCCGGAGCTTTCCCTCGAGCGGACGAAGGGCGGGGTCTCGTTCTCCGTGCGCGACCGCGGTCCCGGCGTTCCCGAGGAAGCGCGCGCGCGCCTTTTTGAGCCCTTCTTTACCACGAAGGCGCGTGGGTCCGGCATCGGCCTCGCCCTTTCCCAAAGGCTCGTCGAGCAGGCCGGCGGCGAGCTTTCGTATCGACCATCGCCGGAGGGCGGAAGCCTGTTTGTCGCCGAATACCCCGCGGCCGTTAGCGGCGGTGTCGTAACCGATTCCGGCAAGGGAGGCGTCGATGGCAATCGATAGCGCGCGCGACGAGATCGCGCGGACGGTTTTGATCGTCGATGACGAGGCGAACCTCCGCTCTTCCCTCGCCGAATTCCTATCGCTTGATGGCTACCAATCCGAAGTCGCCGCCTCAGGCGCAGAGGCCCTCGATCTTCTTGAGCGGCGCGTGTTCGACGCGGTCGTGCTCGACCTCCGTATGCCGGGGATGGACGGCCTCGAGACCCTCGATCGCATACTTTCCTCGGGCCCGACCGTGCCCGTAATCATGATGAGCGCGCATGGCGAAATTTCCGACGCGGTGAGCGCGATGAAGCGCGGGGCGGTCGATTATCTCGTTAAGCCGTTCGATCCCGCCGAGCTCAGCCTTCGCCTTGGCAAGGCGATAGCGGACGCGCGCGTCGTCAGGCGCGCCGAGGCCGGCGCGCGGCGCGCCGACCGCCCTTGGGTCGGCGAGGACCCGGCGATGCGGGCGATCGAGACGCTCGTCGCTCGCGTCGCCCCGACGGCGACGACCGTGCTCATCACCGGCGAGAGCGGGACCGGCAAGGAGGTCTTCGCGCGCGAGATTCACCGGCTGAGTCCCCGGGCCGACGGACCCTTCGTCGCCGTTAACGTCGCCGCGTTGCCCGAAAGCCTCCTCGAGAGCGAGCTCTTCGGCTACGAGAAGGGCGCGTTCACGGGCGCGGTCGCGCGCCGAGCGGGGCTCTTTGAGCTTGCCTCGGGCGGGACCCTCTTCCTTGACGAGGTTGGCGAGATGTCCCCGGCGACGCAGGTGAAACTGCTTCGCGTCCTTCAGGAACGGACGGTGACGCGCGTCGGCGGCGAGCGGGCGATACCGGTGGACGCGCGAATCGTCGCCGCGACGAACCGCGATCTTGAGGCGGACGTGAAGACTGGCCGCTTCCGCGAGGATCTGTATTTCAGGCTTAACGTGATAAGGCTCCGCGTGCCGCCACTTCGCGAGCGGCCGGGAGACATCGCGCCCCTCGCGGGGGCGTTCCTCGCCCGGTTCGCGCGAGAGATGGGCAAGGACGTACGGGGAATCGAGCCCGCGGCGCTTCGCGCCCTCGAGGCTCATCCTTTCCCGGGGAACGTGCGCGAGCTCGAGAACGCCGTCGAGCGGGCGGTGATCCTCTGCGACGGGGACGCGCTCGCGGCGCGCGATTTTTGGCCGGAGAGCGGGTCGAAAGCTACGGCGGTGGGAGATGAGCCCGTGACGGTTCGCGAGGCCGAGCGGCGCGCGATCGTCGCCGCCCTCGCGCGGAACGGGGGGCACCGCGAGCGTACCGCGCTAGAGCTTGGTATCTCGCGGCGCACCCTCCTTACCAAGATGCGCGAGTACGGTCTTTAGCGGGCTGTTAGCCACGAAGGGCGTCGAGGTTCCGCTTCGCGTCGGGGCAGTTCGCGAGGAAGCCCGATACCGTCGCGCAGGGATAGTCCCCGCAGGCCGCACAGTTTTTGAGCTTCTTCCCGACGGCGCATTTCCGGATTTCGCAATCCGCGCAATGCCCGATCTGCACCCCGTCGGTCGCGAAACAGCCATGGCAGTTCACCATCTCGGGCGTGCACTCAAAGCCATAGGCCTTCGACCATTCCGTGGCGGTCCGTTCGCGTAAGCCCTGGTCGTTCGTGCGCGACGCGATAAGAGCGGGGCACCCCGCGCAATCGAGTCCGCAGGCGGCGATCATCTGTGCCATAGTCATCCTCCATCTTCGAATATGATAGACGAATGATATCAGGCAAACGGTGACATCCTCTGTCAGTGTTGGGAATTCGCCTCGAAAATTCGCGCCGCCCGGTCCCGGAGGGTTTCGCGCAAGCGTTCCGGGCTGACGACGGTTACCGTTCCCGGCAAGCCCATCAAGAACGACACGACCCATTCGTCCACGGGGAAGACGGCGCGCACGGATAGGGATCCGTCGGCTTCCACCGTTATCGCGTCCTCGTCCAAGAATTCCTCGACCTGGTTACGCGCCTCGCGGGAAACGCGGATGTGGACGGGAAGGAAGGGGCTGCCTTCCCAGTCGTGGGCCCAGGGACGGGTCGAGAGGTCGGTCGGCGGCGCTTTGCGCGCGTCGGCGGTCAAGGTCGCGCCGCGCATTCGGGATACCTTAAACAGGCGCCAGTCGCCGCGGAGGCGGCACCACGCCCATACGTACCACGCTTGCCAGGAATAGACGAGGGCGGCGGGCTCGACCGTTCGCCGCGTCTCGCTCGCCGCCGCGTCGGTGTAATTCATGGAGAGGCAGGATTTCTCGCGGATGCTCCGCTGGACGAGGTCGATCGTCGCCTTCTCGCGGCGCGAGGGGGTAAGCTCGACGAAGACCTCGCCCTCGGGGCAGGCTATTCCCTTTTCGCGCGAGCGGGCGAGGGCCGCGCTGAACTTATCGATCGTCCCCGCGACGCCCTGGCTTGGGTAGACCGCCTGCAGGCTCCGAAGCCCGGCGAGGATGCGTTGGACCTCTCCCGTCTCGAGGAGGTTCCGGTCGAGGGTAAAGCCCTCCATGAGCTCGAAGCCCCCATCCCGTCCCGCGGTCGACGCCACGGGAAGCCCAGCCTCGCACAGTGCGTCGACGTCCCGGTAGATCGTGCGGACGGACACCTCGAACTTACGGGCTAGGGCCGAGGCGGTTGCCTTTCGGTGGGCCAGGAGGTGGGTAAGGATGGAGAGGAGACGTTCGGCCTTCATGGGAACCACTATAAAACATCGTGCAAAAACGCGAAAGACCGCGTACACTATCCCCATGGACAACAAGGTGCTCTACGGAAACAGCATACCGGCCGAGATCGTGCGCAAGGCGGAACGGCGGTTCAGCCGATATGCCCGCAAGTTTAACTTTAGCCCGAACCGGAGCCCCAGCCTCGCCGCCTACCCCGAGGGATACGGCTACCGCGACTTCGGGATCATGACCGTTAGGGATCGTTCCCTCGTCGAGTGCCCTCCCGACCGCGAGCCGCCTTCGGGGGCCGGGCCTCGGTACGACGCCGGCTCAGGCGTTCCCTTCGACGCCGCGCGCGGGGTCGTACTTGGTACCATCCGGATGGGCTTCGGGCATTGCCGCATGGCGATCGCCCTCGCGTCGGCGGCCCACTCCATGAATCTCATCCCGTATTGGCTTGACTTGATGTCCTTCCCGGACAGCGCGGCGAGCATGACGATCAAGTACCTCGAGGGCCTCTACAACCTCGGGTCGCGCATCTCGCAAAATTCGCGCCTTTTCAATAAATACATCTGGGAGTACGTGACGAGCGACGCCGCGCGCAAGCTCTCGTTCTCGGTAGAGGAGCGCGCCCTCTCGCGGATTTTCGTGCCGCTCTACCGCGACGTGCCGAAGGACATGCCCTTTTTCTCGACGCACCCTTGGACCGGCCACGCCGCGATCGGCGCCGGAATGACGGACGTCGTCACGATCGTGCCGGACAACTACCCGATCGCCTTCCATATCGTCGAGGGGAGCACCCACGTCGTGCAGTCCCCGTCTGCCTACATGGGTTACCGAACCTTCCACTCGATGGGTACCGGCCTCCACCTCGACCACACGATGCCCTCGGCCGACATCGAGATGGTCGGCCACTACGTCGACCACGAGATCGTCACCGGGATCGAGCAGGACTGCGACGCGCGCC